>NZ_CP084578.1:301722-603444 GCF_020410885.1 Sulfurimonas sp. SWIR-19
CAAATGCCGGATATAACAACAGAATAATTTATGAAAACGGATACAGGGGAGAATTTCTTGCATCTATTCCTGCACTTAACCATGCCATTACGTCTATAGGAATATCTCACAAAGCTGCACAAAAAACAAACCTTGGAGAAGTTTTTGATGTTAACAGTAATGGGGGTGTGACACGTGGGCTGAATATTATTCAAGAAGATATATCTGATAATCTGGACATATTGCAAAGAATTGCACACAGTACACAAGAGACGGCAGAGGAAGCAACAGAGTCCAAAGTTGTGGTGAATAATATTACAGACAGGCTGGAAGAGCTCATCACACTTATTACAAATTCAGATGAAGTTATTCGTGCTTTGAATGAACAGACAAGTGAAATAAATGCTATCGTTGATTTGATTAAAGATATTGCAGATCAGACAAATCTTCTAGCCCTCAATGCTGCTATCGAAGCAGCGCGTGCCGGAGAGCACGGACGAGGGTTTGCTGTAGTAGCCGATGAGGTAAGAAAACTGGCCGAAAGAACGCAAAAAGCAACCAAGGAAATCTCCATTACAACCAACACACTGAAGCAGGAAGCGGATGACATTCAAAACAACTCTATGCAAATTACTGATCTTGCAATGCGTTCACAAGAAGATGTTTCAAAGTTTAACAATACACTTAACAGCTTTGCAAACAAAGCAAATGAATCAGCGTATGAAGCTGTATTTATGTATGATTCACTCTATACCAGTCTGGCAAAAGTAGACCATATTATTCTAAAGCACAAAGCTTATAAAGCACTTTTGGATGAAAATGAAGCAATGGCAAAAGAGTTTGTCGATCATAACAAATGTAGAATGGGACAATGGTACAACGCTGATGCAAAGCAGAAGTTTGAACACACAAAAGCCTATAAAGAGTTGGGAAATGTCCATAAAAGAGTGCATGATAAAATATTTGAAGTAATGCGCTGTGTGCCTGAACATACCTGTATTACGAAAGAAAACCAGGAGAATGTTATCAGTGGATTTAAAGATATGGAAGAAGCGAGTTTTAAGATGTTTGATCTTTTTAGAGCAATGGTGAGAGAAGGTAACCCCAAGGTTACGCTTTAAAGGCAATCAGTGATGCCGTAACGGCAACGTTGAGAGATTCTACACCTCTGTTCATGGGAATAGAGACAGAATCATTGCAGAGTTTTTCCACTGTATCACTGACGCCTTCGTTCTCATTCCCCAAAACATAGACGGTTTTTTTCTCTTCTCTGATATTGTTGAGAGCAGTTTTTGCATGGGAGGAGAGGGAATAGATTTTTGCTTCTTGAAGTTGCGGCAATATCTCTTCAAGTGTATTACAAAAGTAGACAGGCAGTTTAAAAAGAGTGCCGGCACTTGCTTTGACAACAAGAGGGGAAATTTTTGCCGAGTTTTTCTTTGGCAGAATGACACCGTCAATATTTCCTGCAGCACACGAGCGTATAATCATTCCTAAATTTTGCGGATTTTGTATACCGTCAAGTGCAATGAGTCTGTATTGCTGCAGTTCTTTTATTTTGTTTACATGTAAATATGTGTTAGAAACTATATCAATGGCTACTCCCTGGTCCTGTTTTGCATTTTTACTTATGCGCGAAAGAGCGGCTTTGTTATGTTTCACTGTTTCGACATTACGCTCTTTGGCAAGTAAAAGAATCTTTTTTATTGCTCCGTCAGGTTTGTTTGAATCAGCCAGATGCAGTTTGTGAATTTCAATCGAACTGTCTTGGAGTATTTCTACAACGACATTCCTTCCATACAGGGTAATGATTTTTTCAAAAAAAGCTTTTTTTTCTTTATACTCTTGAGAGTCTTTCATAGTGTGTTTCTCCTATTCTATTATATTGTAAACAATTTCTTTTTTTAATTTTTGCTCTGTAATCTCGTGAACCTGCAAATTTTCTATCTCAAGTTTCATAAAATCATCCAGAGAATTTACACCGGCTTTTGCAATTTCACGCAAAACAATGCCCCGATAGGCTTTTGCCCAGTGTGAAACTGTTTTTCCGTTTTTTAAAAATTTCAGTGTTGTATGCGGTTGCGTGAGTTTGTAAAATTTATTATAATAGCCTGCCCGTAAATCTAAAACATCATGCCCGCCAAGACATAAATCAAGCTGGTAGGAAAAACGTTCTTTGTAAAATTTATCCGGCGCAATATCACCGACAGTGTTTCCCTGTTTGACTTTATAGTTTGCTATCACATCACCACCGAGTACAGGACCGTAAAGATTTGAAAATATAAGGGTATTGTTTTTAAGATGCTCTTGCGCATTTTCATTGAGTTCATCATATTTCAGGTAGTCATAGGCTACACCCTGATAGCGTTCTATCGCACACATCAAAGGAGAATTGTATATATCGTTTATGTAAGGCCGGCATTCACCGAATTTTTTAAAACCAAAAAGTTGTTTTATCTTCTCTTCATTACCGCTTAATACTATGGTATTATAAGTATCCAAAATTTCTTTCCTGGCATTTTGCGCACCAAAAAGATCTTTTTCCTTTTCGTTTCCACCGCTCCTTTTCCCCTCTGATGGAGAAAATAATATTTTTAACATCTGCTCTTGCCTTTATAAAAACTGTTAATCTAATTATATCTACATAAATGCTATAATATTTCCAAAACAGCAAAAAGTGTATAAAATGTATGAAAACAGTATAAAAATTTTAGGTGCCTATGGAACAAAAGCCAAAGGTTTTGGCACAACATCCTTTATGTTGGATGCCGGAACTGTGATAGATGCCGGAAATCTTCTAAATACTTTGGCCGAGAACTCTTTACATGTAGAGTATATTTATTTAACACATTCTCACCTTGATCATATATCTGATATAGCCTATATTATAGACAACTATTTTTTACAAAGAAGAAAAACTCTGCATATCATAGGCTTGCCCCAAACCATACAGGCATTAAAAAAACATTTTTTTAATGACACAATATGGCCGGATTTTTCCAAAATTCCTTTGGAGGGCTCAGAAGAAATGAGCATCAGGTACCGTGATATACATTGTAACGAGAGATATGCACTTAATAACAAAACAACTATTATGCCAATTGCAACTGACCACACGGTTCCGAGTTGTGGCTATATTTATAAAGTAAGCAACAGAGGCGTACTTATAACGGCAGATACACACTCTCTTGAAAATATTATAAACAGATTGGACAATGACAGAGAAATAAAGTCGCTTGTTGTTGAATGCTCTTTTCCCTCAAATATGGAAAACTTAGCAAAAGTAAGCAAACACCTGACACCAAAACTGCTTTTTGAAGCATTGCAGAAATTACAAAGAGATGATATGAAACTCTATATCAATCATATAAAACCGTCATATTTAAAAGAGATTACTGAAGAAATAGAAGAGTTTGGGGGAAATTTTAGGCCAATTATACTAAAAGACGGTGATTTTATAAATTTCTGACAAAAACCCTTGACATTGAATTTGTTTTGCACTATAATTCTGGCTCAAATTCGATGCCGACATAGCTCAGTTGGCTAGAGCAGCTGATTTGTAATCAGCAGGCCCGGGGTTCAAATCCTCGTGTCGGCACCATTGAATTTTGAATATTAGAAACAGTGTTAGACCAGAAAAACATTTTATAAATGTACACGTGGTGGGATAGTCAAGTGGCCAACGACGGCAGACTGTAAATCTGCTCCCTATGGGTTCAGAGGTTCGACTCCTCTTCCCACCACCACTCACATGCGGGTGTAACTCAGTGGCTAGAGTTCCTGCCTTCCAAGCAGGCTGTCGAGGGTTCGAATCCCTTCACCCGCTCCATCTGAGATTCTGGAAGCTGAAGTATAATTTCTATCTTACTTCATACAATCTGTATATTTGTAAAATATATATTTATATAGAATACTCTAATCACAAAAAAACTAATATCAAAATAAAAAAGAATTATTCAATTATTGCTTAATATAATCTCGTTTGCTCTCGTGGCTCAGGGGTAGAGCACTTCCTTGGTAAGGAAGAGGTCGGCGGTTCAAATCCGCTCGTGAGCTCCATTTAAGTAAAATTATGTTTTAATTAAGCAATAATTGAATGATTTTTGGGTATAATTCCATTTCAATTCAAAATTAAAGTCGGAGAACATTATGGCAAAAGAAAAGTTTGAACGTAACAAACCCCATGTTAACATCGGTACAATTGGTCACGTTGACCACGGTAAAACAACATTAACAGCAGCTATTACTGCAGTACTTGCAGTTAAAAATGATGCAAAATTTATGGATTATGATGCAATCGATAATGCACCTGAAGAAAGAGAGCGTGGTATTACTATCGCTACTTCACACGTAGAGTATGAAACAGACAACCGTCACTATGCACACGTTGACTGTCCTGGTCACGCGGATTATGTTAAAAACATGATTACTGGTGCTGCACAAATGGACGGTGCTATCCTTGTTGTTTCTGCAGCGGATGGCCCAATGCCACAAACTCGTGAGCATATCCTTCTTTCAAAACAAGTTGGTGTTCCGTACATCGTTGTTTTCATGAACAAAGAAGATATGGTTGATGATGAAGAGTTGTTAGAGTTAGTTGAAATGGAAATCCGTGAACTGCTTGATATGTATGAATTCCCGGGTGATGACACTCCAATCACTGCAGGTTCAGCATTAAAAGCTCTTGAAGAAGCTAAAGCAGGTACTTTGGGTGAATGGTCTGAAAAGATTGTTGAGCTTATGAAAACTGTTGATGAGTACATTCCTGAACCAGAACGTGAAACTGACAAAGATTTCTTGATGCCTGTTGAAGATGTTTTCTCAATCTCTGGTCGTGGTACAGTTGTTACTGGACGTATCGAGCGTGGTGTTATCAAAGTTGGTGAAGAAGTAGAAATCGTTGGTATCCGTGATACACAAAAAACTACTGTAACTGGTGTTGAAATGTTCCGTAAAGAAATGGAGCAAGGTGAAGCCGGTGACAACTGTGGTATTCTTGTTCGTGGTATTGCGAAAGATGAAGTTGAGCGTGGTCAAGTACTTTGTAAGCCGGGTACAATTACACCTCATACTAAATTTACTGCAGAAATCTATGTTCTAAGTAAAGATGAGGGTGGTCGTCATACTCCATTCTTTAATGGTTATCGTCCACAGTTCTATGTACGTACTACAGACGTTACTGGAGCAATCACTTTACCAGAAGGTACTGAGATGGTAATGCCAGGTGATAACGTAAGTATTACTGCTGAGTTAATTCACCCAATTGCAATGGAAAAAGGTACTAAGTTCGCTATCCGTGAGGGTGGACGTACAGTTGGTGCCGGTGTTGTTGCAGAGATTCTTGCATAATTAGCCTTTGGCTAATATGCAAAATCCTTTAAAAGGTCCCTTAATATGAGAGAAGCAATACACTTAGGTTGTGAGAAATGTACAAGACGTAATTATCACACAACAAAAAACAAAAAGACTCACACTGAGAAATTTTCAGTACGTAAATACTGTAAATGGTGTAAAGAGCACACAATTCACAAAGAGATGAAACTGTAATATCTGGCACTAAATGCCGACACCACCGTCGCTAAAGCGTAAGTGTGGTGATTACAGATTTAACTAGGCGTATAGCTCCAATGGTAGAGCACCGGATTCCAAATCCGGGTGTTGGGAGTTCGAGTCTCTCTACGCCTGCCACACATTTATTATAAGTAGAGCAGATCTGCTTTATTTATAACAAATGACATTTCAATATAATGGAAAAGATAGATGAATTTAAGTAAAGTAATAAGTAACGCAAGACTGGAACTGAGCAAAGTTATCTTTCCTACAAAAAGTCAGGTAAAACAGGCGTATATAGCAGTTGTAATCGTAGTATCTGCAATAGCGGCATTTCTTGCATTGGTTGACTTGCTTATGTCATCTATTATGTCTGCAATTTTAGGTTAAGGAGTAAAAAATGGCACATCAATGGTACTCTATACAGACCTATGGCAGTGACAGAACAGTGAGAGATGCAATCTTTAATATGATAGAAGAGCATGGACTGCAAGAGCATATTACCGATGTAATTGTTCCTACAGAGGATGTTATAGAGGTAAAAGACGGAAAGAAAAAGGTGAGTGAAAGATCTTTGTATTCCGGTTATGTGTTTGCCCGCATAGATTTAAACACAGAAATTCAGCATATGATTCAGTCAATACCAAAAGTATCAGGTTTTATCGGGGAAGGAAACACGCCTACACCTTTGAGCGAACATGACATTAATGTTATTTTGGACCGTGTGAACAACCGTGCTGCTCCAAAACCAAAAGTATTTTTTGATAATGGTGAAACGGTACGTATTATTGACGGACCTTTTGCCAACTTTACAGGAACTGTTGATGAGTATGACCTTGAACACGGTACTCTTAAGCTGAATGTTTCAATCTTTGGTAGAGCTACTCCTGTAGATATTTCTTACACACAGGTAGAAAAAATAATCTAATAAAGAACCCTGCTACGCTAAGGCTAGGTTTTAAATTTTGAAACTTAACCTTAGCGTAGTAAACTGGACCTCGTTTGGATTACGTAATTAAATAATGAAAAAGGACAAAAAATGGCAAAAAAAGTCATGGATTATATCAAGCTACAAATAGAAGCTGGTAAAGCTAACCCGGCTCCACCAGTAGGACCTGCATTAGGACAACGTGGTGTTAATATCATGGAATTCTGTAAAGCATTCAATGAAAAAACAAAAGATAAAATGGGATTCAAAGTTCCTGTTATTATTACAGTTTACAATGACAGAAGTTTTTCTTTTGTTACAAAACAACCACCTGCTTCTGAACTTTTAATGAAAGCAGCCGGACTGAAAAAAGGGAGTGACAACCCTCTTAAAAACAAAGTAGGGTCATTAACTCGTGCACAGCTTATGGAAGTTGTAGAAGCTAAAATCGAAGATTTAAATACTGACGACAAAGAGATGGCTGCAAATACTTTGGCTGGTTCTGCTCGTTCAATCGGTATAGAAATTAAAGACTAGTAAAAAACAATCATCGACCACAGTGATTTCAAAATTATGTGGCAGAATTAACATGGAGATTTGTAATGAGCAAAAGATATAAACAATTATTAGAAAAAATTGACAAAACAAAATCATATGGTGTAGAAGAAGCTTCTGCAACAGTAAAAGATTTAAAAAGTGCAAAGTTTGACGAAACAGTTGAAATTGCAATGAACTTGAATGTAGATCCTCGTCACGCTGACCAAATGGTTCGTGGTGCTGTCGTTCTTCCTCACGGAACCGGTAAAACAGTTCGTGTAGCTGTATTTGCCAAAGGTGCCAAAGCTGATGAAGCAAAAGCCGCAGGTGCAGACATCGTTGGAACTGATGATTTGGTTGCACAAATCAAAGAAGGTGTATTTAACTTTGATGTTGTAGTTGCTGCTCCTGACTGTATGGGTCTTGTAGGTCAGATTGGTCGTATTCTTGGGCCAAAAGGATTGATGCCAAATCCTAAAACGGGAACTGTAACACCTGATGTTGCAACAGCTGTAAAAAATGTCAAAGGCGGACAGGTTAACTTTAGAGTTGACAAAAAAGGTAATATCCATGCCGGTATAGGCAAAGCAAGCTTTGAAGCTTCTCAAATTGCTGAGAATTTAACTACTTTCCTTGTTGCTATCAACAAGCAAAAGCCTGCTTCTGCAAAAGGGCGTTATATTCAAAATGCAGCATTAAGTCTAACTATGAGTCCTTCGGTTAAACTTGATGTTGTAGAGTTGGCAGATATTAAATAATTTTCATCTCCCCTTTATGGGAGTGAAAGTTTTTATTGTAGTATAAAAGATATATTACAATAAAGATTTTCATTTTGGAAATCTGAATTACTTGGACTAAAGATAGCCGGGGGTATCTGCCGTGTCGGCAGTGAGCTTAATCGTACCCTTCCGCCCCGCTTGAAGTTATGTCTGGAAAGGAGAACTATATATATGCTTAAGTCAAAAAAAGCTGAAGTAATTGAGCAATTAACTACTTCATTTGCTAATACTACGGCAGTTGTAATATGTGACTACAAAGGTTTAACTGTAAGTGAACTTGAAGAGTTACGTAAATCTGCTCGTGCAAAAGACACAAGTGTTCAGGTTGTTAAAAATACTTTAGCAACAATTGCACTGAATAATGCTGAGATGAGTGGCGTTGAAATCAAAGATACAAATATTTTTATTTGGTCTGATGATGTTATCAATGCTGCTAAAATCGCGGCTGATTTCGCTAAAGATCATGACAAGTTCGTGATTAAAGCCGGTTATTTGGATAAAGAACCTGCAGACGTAGCTAAAATCGAAGCATTCGCCAAACTTCCTGGTCGTGATGAGCTTCTCGGTATGCTTGCTGCTACCTGGATGGCTCCAATCACCAATATGGCAATTGGAATCGATGCTTTACGCAAAAAGAAAGAAGAAGAGGAAGCTTAGTCTTCCTTTCTCAATGTGATTATTCACAAAAAATAAATAATAAAAATAAAGGAGTTACTATGGCTGTAACTAAAGAAGACGTATTAGATTATATTTCTGGTTTATCTGTTCTTGAGCTTTCTGAGCTTGTAAAAGAATTTGAAGAAAAATTTGGTGTTTCTGCACAACCTGTTGCTGTTGCTGGTGTTGCCGGTGATGCTGGTGGAGCTGCTGCTGAGCAGACTGAATTTAATGTTGTATTGACTGACGTTGGTGCGAAAAAAATCGGTGTTATCAAAGCGGTTCGTGCATTAACTGGTCTTGGACTCAAAGAAGCGAAAGAAGCATGTGAAAGCTTACCGTCTACAATCAAAGAGGGTGTAGATAAAGAAACTGCTGAAGAAGCAAAAGCTGCTTTAGAAGAAGCTGGTGCTACAGTAGAAGTTAAGTAATCTTAACTTAAAAACAAAGAGGGTTTTGTCCCTCTTTTTTGGGCGCTTTAGCGAAGAGAACGAACTCTCTTGGCTAAAGTGCCCTTATGTCGTTTATAAGCACTATAAAAAAATCTCTTAATACCTAAGAGTAAAATAATCTATCTGGTGACGACTGGATACGATATGCTTGAACTTATCAAGTCCCTAATTAACAACTTATCGAGGTAGCCTATGTTAAACACTTTATATTCCGGAAACCGTCTTCGTATAGACTTCTCTAAAACTCCTCAAGAAATTGAAGTACCAAATTTACTCCAACTGCAACAAAGCTCATATGATACATTTTTAATGTTAAATGCAAAAGACAGAGCAACAAGCGGTATTGAAAAAGTTTTTCAATCTGTTTTTCCTATCCATGATGCACAAAACAGATTAACTGTCGAATATATCGGCTCTGAAGTCACGAACCCAAAATATACCGTTCGTGAATGTATGGAAAGAGGACTTACCTATGCGGTAAGCCTTAGAATGAAAACACGCCTTATTTTGTGGGACAGAGATGAAAACACAAAAGAAAAACTTGGTGTAAAAGATATAAAAGAGCAGAGTATATTTGTTCGTGATATTCCCCTTATGACCGATAGAACTTCTTTTATTATCAACGGCGTGGAACGCGTTGTTGTCAACCAGTTACACCGATCGCCGGGTGTTATCTTTAAAGAAGAAGAGTCGACTACTGCAGGAAACAAATTGATTTATACCGGACAGATTATTCCTGACCGTGGTTCATGGCTCTATTTTGAGTATGATCCTAAAGATATTCTCTATATGAGAATCAATAAACGTCGTAAAGTACCTGTAACAATTATGTTCCGTGCTTTGGGATATTCCAAACAGGATATTTTAAAACTCTTTTACCCGATTCAGACAATAAAAATCAATGACAATACGTTCTCTATGGATTTTAATCCTAAAGATTATGCAACACGTATCTCTTATGATTTGGTTGATATGAACGATAAGGTTCTTGTAGCCGCAGGGAAAAGACTTTCAAGCAAAAAAGTACAAAAACTTTTAGATGACGGCGTGAAAGAAGTTCAGTATCCTTTGGAAATACTTCTGGACAGATATTTGGCTGAGCCTATCATTGACCCGGAAACCGGGGAAGTTTTATTTGATGCAATGACGCATATAGATGAAACAAAATTAAAGAAAATGGCTGAAATCGGTGTAACAGAATTCAAAATCGCCAATGATATCGCCGAAGGCGTTGACAGTTCTATCATCAACGCATTCAATGCGGATACAGATTCTCTGAAGCTGTTGAAACAGACAGAAGATATTGAAGATGAGAATGATTTGGCTGCGATTCGTATCTACAAAGTGATGCGTCCGGGCGAGCCTGTAACCAAAGAGGCTGCAAAAATATTTGTAAACCAGCTCTTCTTTGATCCTGAGAGATATGATCTGACTCAGGTTGGTCGTATGAAAATGAACCACAAGCTTGGAATGAATATTCCTGAGTATGTGACTGTTTTGACACATGAAGATATCATAGAATCTGTAAAATATGTGATTAAAGTGAAAAACGGACAGGGTCACCTGGATGACAGAGACCACTTGGGTAACCGTCGTATTCGTTCTATCGGTGAGCTTTTAGGAAATGAGCTGCACAACGGGCTTGTAAAAATGCAAAAAGCAATTCGTGACAAACTCTCTACGATGAGCGGACCGATGAATGAGCTTATGCCTCATGATTTGATTAACTCAAAAATGATTACCTCTACAATCATGGAATTCTTTTCAGGCGGTCAGCTTTCTCAGTTTATGGACCAGACTAACCCACTCTCTGAAGTGACACACAAACGTCGTCTTTCGGCTCTTGGTGAAGGCGGTCTTGTCAAAGAGCGTGCCGGTTTTGAAGTGCGTGATGTTCACCCGACACACTACGGTAGAATCTGTCCTGTTGAAACACCGGAGGGACAAAATATCGGTCTTATCAATACACTTGCAATGTATGCAAAAGTAAACGAGCATGGATTTATTGAAGCTCCTTACAAAGTGATGAAAGACGGAAAAGTGACCCATGAAATTGTCTATCTGACTGCAACACAGGAAGAGGGCAAAAAAATTGCCGCTGCTTCTAACAAACTGGATGAAAACGGACAGTTTGTCGAAGACCTGATTGCAGTAAGACAAGACGGTGAAATCCTTTTACGTGATCCCAAAGAGTGTGAGTATGCTGACCTCTCTTCACAAATGGTTGTCGGTGTAGCCGCTTCACTGATTCCGTTCTTGGAGCATGATGATGCCAACCGTGCCCTGATGGGATCAAACATGCAACGTCAGGCAGTGCCTCTTTTACGCGCAAATGCTCCTATGGTTGGAACAGGTGTTGAGAAACTGGTCGCCCGTGATGCATGGGAATGTGTAAAAGCAAAACGTGCCGGTAAAATTGAAAAAGTTGACGGGAAACACATCTATGTGATGGGTGAAGAAGACGGTGAAATCTTTATTGATTACTATCCGTTACAAAAAAATCTTCGTACCAACCAAAATACCTCTTTTACTCAAAAACCGATTGTAAAAGTTGGTGAAAGAGTTGAGAAAAACCAGATCATAGCTGATGGTCCAAACATGGACAAAGGGGAACTGGCACTTGGTGTCAATGCTATGGTTGCTTTCATGCCATGGAACGGGTATAACTTTGAGGATGCCATTGTCATCTCAGAGCGTTTGATTCGTCAAGATGCCTTTACTTCAGTGCATATTTATGAAAAAGAGGTAGAAGCACGTGAACTCAAACACGGTGTAGAAGAGATTACCCGTGACATTCCGAATGTTCGTGATGATGAACTGGCACACCTGGATGAGTCTGGAATAGTAAAAATCGGTACAAATGTCAAAGGCGGTATGATTCTTGTCGGAAAAGTTTCTCCAAAAGGGGAAGTAAAACCAACACCGGAAGAGCGTCTTTTACGTGCAATATTTGGTGAAAAAGCCGGTCATGTTGTCAATAAATCACTCTACTGTCCACCGTCAATGGAAGGGGTGGTTGTAGATATTAAAGTATTTACAAAAAAAGGGTATGACAAAGATCCTCGTGCATTAGAACTAGAGAAAGAGGAGAGAGACTATCTTGAACGTGAGCATTATGACAGGCTTATTATGATAGATAAAGAAGAGATGCTTCGTGTGACAAAACTTCTCACCCGTGAACCTTTACAGAGTGACATCAAAATAGGTGATACTGAGTATAAGGCCGGAGAGAAAATCAACGGAGATGACTTAAAAGAAGTAAACCGTTTTGCGATGAATGCAATCGTCAAATCTTTTTCACAGGAGATTCAGGATGAGTACAACAAAACGAAAAGTCATTTCCAAAAGCAAAAAAGAGTTTTCAGAGATGAGCATGAAGAGAAACTCACTATCTTGGAAAAAGACGATATTTTACCAAACGGTGTTGTGAAGTATGTAAAAATCTATATAGCGACAAAACGTCATCTCAAAGTCGGTGACAAGATGGCCGGACGTCACGGGAACAAAGGTATTGTTTCTATTATAGTTCCTGAGGTAGATATGCCGTATATGGAAGACGGACGTTCTGTTGATGTCTGTCTGAATCCGCTCGGTGTACCTTCTCGTATGAATATCGGTCAGATTTTGGAAATGCACCTTGGTATGGCAGGCCGTGAGCTTGGTGACCAGATACAGGCAGAGTTTGACTCAAAACAAAAAGACTATATACAAAATCTTCGTACAAAAATGATTGAGATAGCTGATGTTGCAGGAATGATGAAAGCTTCTGAAGTTATCGGAAATATGAGTGATGAAGAGTTTCTGATCCATGCTAGAGACTGGGCCAAGGGTGTTAAATTTGCTGCACCTATTTTTGAAGGTACAAATGCCCAAGAGTTTGAAAAACTCTACAAACTGGCAAATATGGATGCTGACGGCAAACGTGTACTTTATGACGGAAAAACCGGTGAGAAGATGAAAGAACGTGTCAATGTCGGTTACATGTACATCTTAAAACTGCACCACCTGGTGGATGAAAAAATTCATGCCCGTTCAACCGGACCATACTCGCTTGTTACACAACAACCAGTCGGTGGTAAAGCACTCTTTGGTGGTCAAAGATTCGGTGAGATGGAAGTCTGGGCGCTTGAAGCGTACGGCGCATCGGCAGTGCTTAAAGAGATGTTGACTATCAAATCAGATGATGTTGATGGTCGTGTACGTGCTTACAAAGCACTTACAAAAGGTGAATTGGTGCCAGAATCTGGTATTCCTGAAACACTATTTGTATTAACAAAAGAGCTGCAGGCATTGGCTCTTGATGTAGATATTATGGACGAGGTAGAAGACGATGAGTAAATTAGTACCGGTAGAAGTAACAGAAGACAGCAGACCAAAAGATATAAAACAGCTCCAGTTCCGTTTGGCATCCCCTGAAAAGGTAATGTCATGGAGTCACGGAGAAGTTAAAAAGCCAGAAACTATTAATTATCGTACTTTAAAACCTGAGCGTGATGGTTTGTTCTGTGCAAAAATCTTTGGACCTGTAAGGGACTATGAGTGTCTTTGCGGCAAGTATAAAAAGATGCGCTATAAAGGTGTGGTGTGTGAAAAATGTGGTGTTGAAGTAACATCTACAAAAGTGCGTCGTACACGTATGGGACACATCGAATTGGTGACTCCGGTTGCACATATATGGTATGTAAGCTCACTGCCTTCGCGTATCGGTACACTGCTTGGAATCAAAATGAAAGATTTGGAGCGTGTACTCTATTATGAAGCGTATATCGTAGAAGAGGGTGGAGAGTCCTATTATGATGCAGAGGCCAAAACTCCGGTTTTAAAATATGATGTTTTAAATGAAGAGCAGTACCGTACACTTGTACAGAGATTTGGTGAGCTTGGTTTCAAGGCCCGTATGGGTGGTGAAGTTATTCGTGATTTGTTGGATTCTATTGATTTGGTTGACCTTTTTACCAACTTAAAAGAAGCGATTGGCGAAACAAAATCTGAGGCAAAGAAAAAAACGATTAACAAACGTCTGAAAGTTATTGAGTCATTTTTAAATTCAGGCAACAATCCTGCCTGGATGATGCTGACTGTACTGCCGGTACTTCCACCGGATTTACGTCCGTTAGTATCACTTGACGGCGGTAAGTTTGCTGTATCTGATGTAAATGATTTATATCGTCGTGTTATTAACCGCAATCAGCGTTTAAAACGTCTTGTAGAACTTGAAGCACCTGAAATTATTGTCAGAAACGAAAAGCGTATGTTGCAGGAGTCTGTAGATGCACTTTTTGACAATGGTCGCCGTGCAAACGCGGTAAAAGGTGCAAATAAGCGTCCTTTGAAATCTTTAAGTGAAATCATTAAAGGAAAGCAGGGGCGTTTTAGACAAAACCTGCTTGGTAAACGTGTTGACTTTTCCGGACGTTCTGTCATTGTAGTCGGACCGTCTTTGCGAATGGATGAATGTGGTTTGCCTAAAAAAATGGCACTTGAACTCTTTAAGCCGCATTTGATTGCAAAACTTGAAGACAAAGGCTATGCAACAACGGTAAAAGCTGCCAAAAAAATGATTGAAGAAAAAACAAATGAGGTTTGGGAGTGTCTTGCAGAGATTGTTGACGGGTATCCGATTATGCTCAACCGTGCTCCGACACTGCATAAGCTTTCTATTCAGGCGTTTCACCCTAAACTGATAGACGGAAAAGCAATTCAACTGCATCCATTGGTTTGTGCGGCATTCAATGCCGACTTTGACGGGGATCAGATGGCTGTACACGTGCCGCTTTCTTCTGCCGCTATTGCTGAATGTAAGGTATTGATGCTGGCTTCTATGAATATTTTACTTCCTGCATCAGGAAAGGCTATAGCTACACCTTCTCAGGATATGGTCCTTGGTATTTATTATCTTTCACTTGAGAAAAACGGTGTAAAGGGCTCTAACAAACTTTTTGCAAATGTTGATGAGATCAGAATTGCTTTAGAGCATGACGCACTTGACCTGCATGCAAAGGTTAGAACGCGTGTTGACGGACGTATTATTCATACAACGGCAGGTCGTCTTTTGATTAAGGCTATTCTTCCTGACTTTGTTCCGGCTGAGCTTTGGAACAAAGTAATGAAGAAAAAAGCTATTAATGAGATTGTTGATTATGTACAAAAACACGGGGGAATCGGTATTACTGCATCTTTCCTTGACCGTTTGAAAGATTTGGGTTTCAAACATGCGACAGAAGCCGGTGTATCAATTTCAGCGGATGATATTCGTGTGCCTGATATGAAACCTGCTAAAATTGCAGAGTCTAAAGCAAGAGTCATTGAGATTCAAAAACAGTTTGAAGCGGGACTTTTGACTGAACAGGAACGTTACAATAAGATCATTGATGTCTGGACAGATACGAACAATACGCTTGCAGCAGAGATGATGCAACTGGTACAAACAGATAAGGATGGTTTTAACTCTATTCATATGATGGCAGATTCCGGTGCTCGTGGTTCTGCAGCGCAGATTCGCCAGCTTGCCGGTATGCGTGGTCTGATGGCAAAACCGTCAGGAGAAATTATTGAAACTCCTATTATTTCAAACTTTAAAGAGGGCCTGAATGTTATCGAGTATTTTATTTCCACACACGGTGCGCGTAAAGGTCTTGCAGATACGGCACTTAAAACTGCCAATGCAGGGTATTTGACTCGTAAACTTGTTGATGTTGCACAGAATGTTAAAATTGTTGAGCATGACTGTCATACACACGAGGGGATAGAGATTTCTGATATATCTGATCAAAATACATTGATAGAATCATTGGAAGACAGACTTAACGGTCGTGTTCTTGCGGATGATGTTATTGACCCTATCTCCAATGAAATTCTTTATGCTGAGGGAACGCTTTTAGATGAAGTTTCTGCAAAAGTTATTGCTGAGTCAGGTATCAAAACAGCGGTAATCAGAACACCGACTACATGTAAAAGCGAAGAAGGTGTATGTGCCTTGTGTTATGGTGTGAACCTTGCAACAGGATATATTGTTCGTCCTGGTGAAGCGATAGGAATTATTGCGGCACAGTCAATCGGTGAGCCTGGTACACAGTTGACATTGCGTACATTCCACGTGGGTGGAACGGCATCTTCTACTGCACAGGAACGTCAGGTTATTGCAGAAAAAGAAGGTTTTATCCGTTATTACAACCTGAAAACGTATAAAAATAAAGAGGGTAAAAACATTGTTGCCAACCGTCGTAATGCGGGTGTTTTACTGGTTGAACCAAAAATAAAAGCACCGTTTGCAGGAACTGTTGAAATTCAGACGATTCATGATGAAGTCATCATCAGTGTAAAATCTGAAGATGAAACTGTTCGTTATTCACTGCGTAAGCTTGAAATAGCGAAGCCGAATGAACTAGCGGGTGTCAGCGGACAGATTGAAGGAAAATACTATTTCCCTCATAAAAACGGTGAAAAAGTCGAGGCACTGGACTCTATTGTTGAAACAATCAAAGACGGATGGAATGTACCTAGTCGTATTCCGTATGCATCAGAGTTATTGGTGGATGACGGTGCACCTGTTACGAAAAAGATTCTTGCAAAAGAAGAGGGTACTGTGAAATACTTCTTGCTTAAGGGGGATTACCTTGAGCGGTTTGAAGGGCTGAAGTCAGGATATGAAGTTGTAGAAAAAGGTCTTTTTGCCGCTGTAATTGACACAAACAACCGTGAAGCGATTCGTCATTATATTGCACGCGGTTCTGTTATTGTAACAGATGACAATGAAAGTGTAGACAGAGATACGGTTATTGCGAAACCTTCATCTGATGAGTCTGTTGTAATTGCAGAATGGGATCCATACTCTAACCCTATTATCTCTGAAGCTAACGGTGTTGTCAAATATGAAGATATCATTGTCGGGACAACAGCAAGTGAACAGCTTGATGAGTTGACAGGTAAAACTCGTTTGATGATTAATGATCACATATCATCAGAGTATAAGCCTGCAATTGTACTTGCAACAGAAGACGGAGAACTTTTGCGTTATGCGATTGAGCCAAAATCATCTGTGTATGTTGCTGACGGTGCTGAAGTGAAAGTGGCTGACATATTGGCAAAAACACCAAAAGCATTGCAAAAGTCGTCAGATATTACCGGGGGTCTTCCACGTGTATCTGAACTTTTTGAAGGTCGTCGTCCTAAAGCAACCGCACTGATTTCTGAAATTGACGGTGTGGTCAGCTTTGGAAAACCGCTTCGTGGAAAAGTAAGAATTATTGTCAGCAATGCAGACAACGGAATTGTAAAAGAGTATTTTGTTGACAAATCACATGAGCCGGTTGTAAACCCTGGTGACTTTGTGCATGCCGGTGAGAGATTGACTACCGGTATATTGTCATCACATGAACTTTTACGTATCATGGGTGTCAAAGCACTCTATAATTATCTTGTTTCTGAAGTGCAGCAGGTATACCGTTCTCAAGGGGTTAACATTGCAGACAAACACATTGAAGTCATCTTTACCCAAATGTTGCGTCAGGTAAAAATTGTAAAATCCGGCGATACAAAATTCATTGAAGGTGATTTGGTTTCTAAAGTGAAATTTACTCAGGAAAATGAAAAAATTATGCGTCTTGGCGGTCGTCCTGCAATTGCTGAACCATTCCTGGTCGGTATTACACGTGCGGCGGTTTCTGCTGACTCTATTATTTCAGCGGCATCCTTCCAGGATACTACGAAAGTATTGACAGAAGCAGCAGTTTCTGCGAAAGTTGACAATCTTGAAAACTTAAAAGAAAATGTTATTATCGGTCGTACTATTCCTGTCGGAACCGGTATCTACAAAGATCAAAATATAGAATTTGAGATTGAAGAAGAGTAAAATCTTCTTTCAACTCTCATAACACATTTGCCCATCCACATCCCACATTATTAATTTATACTTAAAATAAGCTAACTTTAATTACAATTTCTGTATTATTTCGTGTCTATAACTCTCTAAAATTTTTAGTGAGTTAAATTCTACTGGAAAAAATTAAGTAAAAAGGAATTGTATGCCTACAATCAATCAATTGATTCGTAAAGAGCGTAAACGTGTGATTAAAAAATCAAAATCACCTGCTCTTGACTCATGTCCACAGCGTCGTGGTGTATGTACACGTGTTTACACAACTACACCTAAAAAACCTAACTCGGCTTTAAGAAAAGTTGCGAAAGTCAGATTAACTTCCGGTTTTGAAGTTATTTCATATATCGGTGGTGAAGGTCACAACCTTCAAGAACACTCTATCGTACTTGTACGTGGTGGTCGTATTAAAGATTTACCTGGTGTGAAGTATCATATCGTTCGTGGTGCACTAGATACTGCCGGTGTTGCTAATCGTATGGTTGCCCGTTCTAAATACGGAACTAAGAAACCAAAAAAATAATCTAAGATTATTTTTTTAATATATTAATTCAATAGCTACAGGATTAATCTTTAGTGATTAATTTTGAGTAAATTTGAAGAATACAAATTGAAGTAAGGAAAATTACAAATGAGAAGAAGAAAAGCTCCCGTTCGTGAAATTATGCCAGATCCGGTTTATGGAAGCAAAATTTTAACGAAATTTATTAACAAAATCATGTTAGATGGTAAAAAATCTACAGCTGAAAAAATCATCTACAGTGCAATGGACATCATTAGCTCTCGTGGAGAAAAATCAGGAATAGACACATTTAATGAAGCTATTGAGAATATCAAACCTATTATAGAGGTTAAAAGTCGCCGTGTTGGTGGTGCTACTTATCAAGTTCCAGTAGAAGTACGCCCGGTGCGTCAACAGTCTCTAGCAATCAGATGGTTGGTTGATGCTGCTCGTAAACGTAATGAAAGAACAATGGCTGAGAGATTGGCAAATGAATTCATGGATGCTGCATCAGATAAAGGTTCAGCATTTAAGAAAAAAGAAGATACTTATAAAATGGCAGAAGCTAATAAAGCATTTGCTCATTACAGATGGTAACAGGATAACATATGCCAAGAAGTCATAAATTAGAAGATGTAAGAAACATCGGTATTGCTGCACATATTGATGCAGGGAAAACAACAACAACAGAAAGAATTCTTTTCTACACTGGTGTTGAGCACAAAATTGGTGAGGTTCATGATGGCGCAGCTACTATGGACTGGATGGAACAAGAGCAGGAGCGTGGTATTACAATTACTTCAGCGGCAACAACATGTGAGTGGCAAGGAAAACAGATAAATATTATCGATACTCCGGGCCACGTTGACTTTACTATTGAGGTTGAGCGTTCTATGCGTGTACTTGACGGTGCTGTTTCAGTATTCTGTGCTGTCGGTGGGGTGCAACCACAATCAGAAACAGTTTGGAGACAACGTAACCGTTATAAAGTTCCGTCTATCGTTTTTGTTAACAAGATGGACAGAACAGGTGCGGATTTTTATGAGGTAGAGCGTCAGATTCGTGAACGTCTTAAAGGAAACCCGATGCCTTTTCAGTTACCTATCGGTGCTGAAGACAAGTTTGAAGGTGTTGTTGATTTAGTTAAAATGAAAGAGATTGTCTGGGATGAAGATGCTGCGATGGGTTCAAACTACCATGTACAGGATATTCGTCCTGAGTTACAGGAAATTGCAGACGAATACAGAGAAAAAATGCTTGAGACTTTGGCTGAAGTTGAAGGTAATGATGATTTCGCTGAAAAATTCCTTGAAGGCGAAGAAATTTCTGAAGAAGAGATCAAAGCGGCTATCAAATCTGCAACAATCGGTATGGCTGTTGTTCCGATGACTCCGGGTACTGCATTTAAAAACAAAGGTGTTCAGACTCTGCTTGACGCTGTTGTTGACTATCTTCCTTCACCGGTTGAAGCACCGCCAATTATGGGTACTATGATGGATGATGAAGAGAAAGAAGTTGTTGTTGAATCAACTGATGACGGTCCTTTTGCTTCATTGGCATTTAAAATTATGACTGACCCTTTTGTGGGTGTTCTTACATTTATCCGTGTATACCGTGGTTCTTTAGAATCAGGTTCGTATGTACACAATACTACAAAAGACAAAAAAGAAAGAATCGGTCGTATCTTGAAAATGCATGCTATCAAGCGTGAAGAAATTAAAGAGATATATGCCGGTGAAATCGGTGCCGTTGTTGGATTAAAATCAACAACTACGGGTGATACTCTATGTGATCCTGCTGAAAAAGTTGTACTAGAGAGAATGGATTTCCCTGAACCGGTTATCTCTGTTGCAGTTGAGCCAAAAACGAAAGCTGACCAAGAAAAAATGGGTATCGCTCTAGGAAAACTAGCTGCCGAAGATCCGTCTTTCAGAGTACACACTGATGATGAAACAGGTCAGACTATTATTTCAGGTATGGGTGAACTTCACCTTGAAATTCTTGTTGACAGAATGAAGCGTGAGTTTAAAGTTGAAGCAGAAGTCGGTGCACCACAGGTTTCTTACCGTGAAACAATCAAGAAAGAAGTAAACCAGGAATACAAATATGCAAAACAATCTGGTGGTCGTGGTCAGTTTGGTCATGTATTCTTAAAAGTGAAGCCGGGTGAAGCTGATTCCGGCTTTGTATTTCACAACGAAATCAAAGGGGGAACTGTTCCAAGAGAATATATTCCTGCTGTTGAAAAAGGTTGTGAAGAAGCGATGCAGGCAGGTGTTCTTGCCGGATATCCTATGGAAGATATTGATGTTACACTGTACGACGGTTCTTACCATGATGTGGATTCAAATGAAATGGCATTTAAACTTGCTGCTTCAATGGGATTTAAAGAAGCTTGTCGTAAAGCAGATGCTGCTATACTTGAGCCGATGATGAAAGTTGAAGTTGAAGTTCCTGAAGAGTACATGGGTGATGTTATCGGTGACTTGAACCGTAGACGCGGACAGGTAAACAATATGAGTGATAGAGCAGGAAACAAAATTATTGATGCTTTTGTTCCACTTGCTGAAATGTTCGGTTACTCAACTGACCTTCGTTCTGCAACTCAGGGACGTGCAACATATGCAATGGAATTTGATCATTATGAAGAAGTTCCAAGAAATATAGCTGAAGAGATTCAGAAAAAACGTAACGGGTAACAATCGTTTTATTATAAATTGTACCACCTCTCTCCTCTCCTGTAAGGGAGGAGACTTTCCTCTTTTAAAAATAAAAATTCTGTTATAATGATAAAAATTTTTCAGGCTGATATGAATGCATAAAATACTATTTTTACTTATACTCACTACACTGCTTGCGGCACAAAATCCAAAAGCTTTTTCTGCGCTTGGTGATATTATTTACAATAATGTAGATAAAATTCAAAAGCTTACAAATATAAAAGAATATGCACCGTATGAAAAGAAAATACAAGAGTATGCTGCTGCTGTCAAAAAGTTGAAAAAAGAGGGTTTTTTTCTGGATGAAGGTGTGGTTAAAGACAAGATGCACTACCTAAACAGATTAAGAGAACTTTCACGGACAAATGATTTTTTTGTACGCTCTGTCAAAAGAAATCTGGATTTGGCAATTGAAAATGAAAATTCAAAACTTTTCACAAAACTGGCAAACAGTGGACTGATTGATGAAAAAAGAAGTAAAAACAAGATACTCGATTACTATTTTGCACATTCTGATGATGTAAATACAACAGGAATAATACAAAAATATTTGGATGAAGATAAAAAATTACAGGCAAAAAAAGAGCGTAAAAAAAGCCTGCTGCAACGAAAAAAAGAACGAGAATTAGAAAAAATTCAAAGAATCAGAAAAAAAGACAAACTCGAACAGCAAAAACTGGAAGAACAGCTTAACAAAGAAGTTCAAAAGAAAAAGTTACAAATCAGAGAAGAACAAAAAAAAGAGCTCTCTAAGACCATATAAATTTTTCATGTTCGTGCGGTCTGCCTTGGAGTGTGAGGTAAGGAGTATATTGTGCTTTGTAAGAAAGCGAAGGGCAGCCTTCTACATAGTACCCCAGATATATCCATTTTTTGTTTGTATTTTTAGCATATTTTATTTGATTATACAAGGAGAGCTTGCCTAAAGAGTATTGGGCATAATCCGGATCATAATAAAAATAGATTGATGATATTCCGTTTTCAAGTATATCTATCAAATCTACGGCAATAAGCCTTTCCTGATCATAATAAAGCACTTCATAGCCAAAGTCAGCATGGCCTGTGACAAAAGAGTTATAGTAGTGCTGTGCAGTTGTTGCAGAGTAGTCCCACCCTTTTTTATCATGCATATAAAGATGGTACTTTTCAAAGAGTTCAAGGTGCTCCTGCGTTACACTAGGGACCTGTATGTAAGAAGTAATATCTTTTGCTTTTTTCATAACTCTTTTGGCAGATTTACTGAATGTATAGTTTTCTACATCAATCTTAATACTCTGACACTCTGTACATGCAGTGCATATGGGTCTAAAGTACATTTTTCCAAAACGACGGTATCCTCGTTCAATCAGAGCTTCACAGGATTTGGAATCACAATTGTTGATCACTTTATAGTGTGTAGTTTGTTTTTTGTCGCTCAGATAGGAGCATGTATCATCAAGTAAAAATTCTTTAAGTAGATTCATACTGAGATTCTGACATAATTTGCTTTAGAAAGAGCAAAAAAAAAGAGGACAGATGGATTTTTTTTTAAAACATAAGATTATGATACTCAGATCAGTTGGTGCACTCATGCTTTTGATCGGTTTTGCAGCACATTTCTGGACGACACCGAAGACGGTGGTAAGTGAAACTGAAATAGCAGCAGCAAATGTAGCAAGAATGGAAGCAAGTGTCAAAGGAGATGTGAAAAGTCTGAAAAAGGCTAAACCGGATGTAACAACTTTTCGAGAATCTTTAATGAGTGCGCAGGAACAGCAACAAAGATACCTTACTGTTTTTGCAATGATTTTGGGCGTTTTGTTTCTTGCCTACAGTTTTGTGAAAAAAGAGCAGGATTAAGAACGGTTCATGGCTATTAAAACACCCTCAATCATGCCATCAATGTCTCCATCCAAAATAGCAGAGACATTAGAGTAGGCTTCATTGCTTCTTGTGTCCTTGATTTGCTGGTAAGGCTGCATAACATAAGAGCGTATTTGGTGTCCCCAGCCTATTTCACTTTTGGCGATGCCTGCTTCTTTCGCTTTTTGTTCCTCAAGTTCTAATTCATAGAGACGGGATTTGAGCATTTTCATGGCTGTGGCTTTGTTTTTATGCTGGCTTCTGTCATTTTGACACTGCACAACGACGCCTGTCGGAATGTGCGTTAATCGTATAGCAGATTCTGTTTTGTTTACATGTTGTCCGCCGGCACCGCTTGATCGGTAGGTGTCTATACGCAGGTCTTTGTCTTCGATAGTAATGTCGATATCATCATCTATTTCAGGAGAAACCATAACAGAGGCAAAAGAGGTATGGCGTTTGGCATTGGAATCAAAGGGTGAAATTCTTACAAGTCTGTGAATACCGTTTTCAACCTTGAGATAACCATAGGCATTTTCGCCCTTTATAAGAATGGAAACATCTTTGATGCCCGCTTCATCTCCTGCCTGGTAATCCAAAACTTCTACTTTAAACCCACGTCTCTCCGCCCATCGTTTGTACATTCTCAGCAGCATTTGGGCCCAGTCCTGTGATTCCGTTCCTCCGGCACCGGGGTGAATGGAAAGAATTGCATTGTTTGCATCGGTTTCTCCGCTCAGAAGTACCTCAATCTCCATATCACGAATCTGTTTTTCCAGGTTTGGAGCATCTTCATAGAGTGCTTCAAGAGATTCTGTATCATTTTCTTCTTTTGCCATCTCATACAGCTCATTTGCATCTGCAACAGCATTTTTGGCAGTAGTATATTTATCAAGTTTTCTTTGGAGTTGAGTCTTCTCTTTTTGTATTTTGCCTGCATAAGCAGCATCATTCCAAAAATCCTGATCATTTTCCATTTTCTGTATTTCTTCTAATCTTGTCTCAATTTTATCCGGTTCGACAACACCTGTAATGTTTTTCATTTTGCTGTCAATGTTTTTCAAAAGTTCTGTGTATTCGTAGTTGTCCATCTTCCATCACTTAGTGGCGTTAAATTTGTTATAATTGCAATTATATTATATCAGGACTTAAAATGAAGATTATTTCGGATCCTTTAGAACTAAAAGAGCATCTAAAAAAGAGTAATTCATCAGTAGGCTTTGTCCCTACTATGGGTGCTTTGCATGAAGGGCATATTGCTTTGATAAAGCGCGCAAGGCAAGAGAATGAAATAGTTGTGGTTTCTATCTTTGTCAATCCGACACAGTTTTTGGCAGGCGAAGATTTAGATAAATATCCGAAAAAAGATGATGCCGATAAGAAAATATGTGAACTGGCAGGCGTAGATGTCCTTTTCTTCCCCACCGCAGAGGATATGTACAGCAACGATGAAGTGAAAATCTGTGCGCCTAATGTACGCGGATATGTTTTAGAAGGTGCAACAAGACCGGGACATTTCAGCGGCGTTTTGAGAGTTGTCATGAAACTGCTCAATATTGTCTCCCCGACAAGAGCCTACTTTGGAAAAAAAGATGCCCAACAGCTTAATCTCATAAGTCTCATGGTAAAACAGTTTTTTATGGATGTTGAAATTGTTCCTGTAAATATCGTTCGCGATAGCGATGGACTGGCACTCAGCAGCAGAAATGTGTATCTTTCAAAAGCACAAAGGGAAGAAGCCTTGAAAATTCCAAAGTCATTATATGCAGCTTCAAAGCTTATCAGTAAAAATATTTTGGATACAGTAAAAATTAAAGAGGAGATGCACGCTATCTTGTCTCCTTTGGAAATAAAATATGTAGAAATACTTAATCGTGATTTTGAAGTAATAGAAAAAGTACAAATCGGCAATACTGTTATTCTTGTGGAAGTGATTGTTGGAGAGACAAGGCTACTTGACAATATTTGGCTCTAAATAACCTTCTTCTATCATAATATCAACCGCTTTTTTAAAGACAGGAACAGCAGTCTGGGCTGCAAACTGGCTTTTTTTAGGCTGTATAACAATGACACCTATGGTGTATTTGTGCTTTTTGTCATTGGCAAATCCCATAAAAGCAGTATTGTATTTCCTTACATACTGTCCTTTTTCAACAATGTGCGCAGTTCCTGTTTTTCCGCCGATTTGCAATCCTTTTGTGATGGCTTTTTTTCCGGTGCCTTCATTCACGGTTTTGAGTAAAATCTTATTCATTCTTTTGGCTGTGGCACTTTTTATAACCTGCACACTCTCCTCATAACCGAGTTCTTTTACAGTGCCGTGTTCATCTATAAAGCTTTTGACAAGTTTAGGTCTTACCATGCGCCCGTTGTTGTTAAAAGCACTGTAGGCACGGAGCAGTTGCATAAGATTCGCACGGATTCCGTAACCGTAGGCACAGGTAGCTTTGTATATTTCATTTTCAAGCCGTTTGGCACTTGGAACAGAGCCTTTTTTTTCATAAATCAAATCAGGTGTGGATTTGCTTGCAAAACCAAATTTTTTCAGCCCTTGATAAAAATCATATCCGGAGAGTCTTTGTGCCAGCTGGGCTATACCGATATTTGAAGAGTAGACTATAACATTCTCAGCCGAGAGCCAGTCAAATCTGTGCTCATCAGTAATAACCTTTCTGCCTATTTTAAAGCGTCCGTTATGTCCGTTTACCAAATCATAGGGATTGACAAGTTTGTGTTCGAGGAGCAGGGCAAAAGTGATAGGCTTCAAAACACTTCCCGGCTCAAAACTGTACTCTATCATGGAGCTGTTTAGAGAGGGATAGTCACTGCGTCTAATCTTTTTTGGTAAATATCTATTGGAACTCGCTATTGCATAGACATCACCTGTTTTGGAGTCCATAACAGCAATCATTACCTCTTTTGCACGGAGTTCTTTTTTCATGCCATCAAGCATCTTTTCTATGCGTATTTGAAAAGAAACCGGAATGGTCAGTTTGATGTCAAGCCCGTTTATTTTTGGTTTGGTAAAGCTCTCTTTATTTAAAATAATGTAGCTGTTTACATCGCGTTTGCCTCTGCTGTAGCCGTCTTGTCTGGGTGAGAGTTCGTTGTCAAATCTTTTTTCAAGTCCTTTGACTCCTTTGATGGAGGTGTATCCGTCTTCTTCTATTTTATGCGGATAACCTATAACAGGAGTAAGCAGGGTTCCATAAGGATACTCCCGGCTTTCCCCGCTCTCAAGTATGCTGAGCCCATGCACAGAACGAAGCCCTGTTGCCGGGTTTTTTAACTCTAAAAATACTTTAAAGCGTCGCAGCTCTCTCGCGAGTGTTTTGAGATAATGTGCTTTTATCTGGGGAACATTATAACTCAAAACGACAACACCTTTGCGTTTGGAGAGTCTTTTTTTAATGGCCTTTGGTGCCATGCCTGAGTAAATACTGAAAAGCTTTACAAACAACTCTTTTTTATCAGGGTCGATGTATCGGGTATTGACAACTGCTTTATAGAGTTTTTTTGTTGTAGCTATGTGAAAACCATCTGCACTGATGATGCTGCCACGCTGTGCTTTTGAGCTTTCTGTCGCATACAAAGAGGGCATACGGCGTGATTTTGTGGCAGTGAGAAGCATAACACTTAAAAAAACCGCAAAAGCAAGAGAAATAAGGACATAAAGAAGGAATATTTTTTTACTTTTGTTACGGTTTACCATGAAGTTATTATGTGCTGAGGCAGGTTATAATTGTGTTCTGCCAATCTCTTTGTAGGCATTTAATGCTTTGTTTCGAATCTCTAACATAAGTTTCATACTTGTTTCTGCTTTGCCGATTGCAAGAGCTGCCTGATGAAGATCTTTTACCTGGCCTGTCGCCAAATCCGCTATAGCTTCTTCGCTCTCTTTTTGAATGTCATTGACTTCATTGAGGGCTGATTTTAACTGCTGGGCAAAAGCTTCGCCTCCGGTTTTTTCAGTGCTGCCTTTTTGTTTTAAAAGGTCTGCTGTTGAGGCACCGGAAATATTATTAATGTTGTTCATAATCTTTCACTTCCTTTTTTACTGCAACAGTGATATGGCAGCGTTTGCCATATCCTTTGCACTTTGAAATGCCGCAACATTGGCTTGATACGAGCGTGTTGCCTCTACCAAATCGGACATTTCGACCACAGGATTAATATTTGGATATGCCACATATCCGTTTGCATCTGCATCGGGGTTGTTTGGCTCAAATTTCATAAGAGGTTTGCTGTCGTCTCTTACAATTTTGTCAACTACTACACTCATTATAGCAGGATTTACCTTTTGTCCAAATTGTCCTTCATTCAAAGGGTCTTGATATTTGGCACTTTGTGCAGTCTCACCCAGGGCTTTGTTGTATACATCATTAAAGTTTACAGCTCTAAAAACAACCTCTTTGCGACGATAGGGTCCGCCTTCTTCTGTTCTTGTTGTTTGGGCATTGGCGATATTGCTTGAGATGACATTGACACGAACTCTTTGGGCTGAGAGTCCGTATCCGCTGATATCAAAGCTGTTGAGAAAATTACTCATTTTTTTTTATCCTTAATTTACTTTTGCCGAAGCATCTATAACACTTTTAAATATACCTGCATCTTTTTTTGCCGCCATGACAATGGCATTAAACATGATGGAGTTCTTACTCATTTCGGTTGTTTCCACATCTATATCGACAGAGTTGCCGTCATTTCGAGCCATATGCCCGTCTCTGAAAAAGAGTGTCGGCTTTACCTGGCTTGTTTCTTCTTTTGGCGCCAAATGTCTGGAGTCTGTCTGTGCCATTTTCAACTGATGTGCATTGTCCTGATACAGGGCGTTTTTTTGTGCAA
The DNA here is from genome assembly GCF_020410885.1 of Sulfurimonas sp. SWIR-19. Classification (GTDB taxonomy): domain Bacteria; phylum Campylobacterota; class Campylobacteria; order Campylobacterales; family Sulfurimonadaceae; genus Sulfurimonas; species Sulfurimonas sediminis. The sequence goes on from NZ_CP084578.1 coordinate 329,389, forward strand.
TCAAAGCATCTTCAAAACTGATATCTCTTGGTTTGTAATAAGGTGTATCCGCATTGGCAATATTTGATGCTATCATATCCTGACGTGCAACACGATAGTCCATCGCCTTCGTCAAAAGGGAATGTGTTTTAGATATTTCAATGCTCATAAATACTCCTTCTTTACATGTAACACTAAACAAGCAAATCCTATTCCATATATTTTATTCCTTCTCGGAATCCGTACTTTAGTGCGGACCATGCGTCATTCAAACAAAAAAACGAACCAAAAAGATCTAAAGGGCTTCTCAAAACCCGCACTTCACAGTGCGGGCTCAATTGCTTCCATGTAAAAAACTAAAATTAAGCAAACTTTAATGTAAATAGGTCCATAATGTTCTCTAAGATTACCAGAGTAATCCAATTTTTAAAAATATAAGGAGTTCTTATGAAAAGAGCTGGTTTTACAATGATCGAATTGATCTTCGTTATCGTTATTTTAGGTATTTTGGCAGCAGTTGCCATTCCAAAACTTGCAGCGACACGTGATGATGCGAAAGCTTCAACGGAACTTACAAATATTGCTACATGTATAAATGATGCGGGTAATGCTTATACAGCAACAGGAACAGAAGATAATAGTTCAGCATCTTGTACGCAACTTAAATGTTATAGTGTCTCTACGGGGAATTCAGCAACTGATGGTAATATTACAGTAACTTATACTGGTGCTGGTGGAACTTATTGTGCAAATGTAAAGACTGCGGTTGAGGCCAAAGATTTAAATGGAACACATCAATTTGGTGGTACTAATATAGTATATTAATATTTACTATTGATGAACATTGCAGAAATTCTCAATTTATGAGTTGGGAATTTCTGTAAAATATTTTTATTTCTTTAAGCTTTTATTACACTATCTATCTAATTATAGAATCTCCTAAAACTTTAAAACAAAAATAATGAAAATTATGATACTATAAACAAATCCAGTTGTTTTATATTATCAAGGAATAAATAGTGATGAAAAATAGATTTCAGAGACATTCGTTTCACAGCGCTTTTACAATGGTTGAATTGGTTTTTGTCATTGTTATTTTAGGTATTTTGGCAGCTGTAGCCATTCCTAAATTGGCTGCAACAAGAAGCGATGCCGAGGTCTCTAAAATGGCAATGAGTATAATGACAGGGGCATCTGAAATCGCTTCGTATGCAATGAGTAAAGCAAAAACTGAAAACAATCTTTCTGTAATGTCCAATGCCATATCTTCCTTGGAAAACACAGGAGAAGCGGCTATTTCCACAGCAGATAAGAAAGCAGTTTTTAAAGTCGGTTCTGTAAATGATTGTGCTACAATACAGATACAGACAGGTGTAAATGATGATAATTTAACGATTCTCTTTGGCAATGCAGGCAGTGACACACTCTGTGAGGCACTACAAGGGGCAATAGATGCTTCGCAGTACCCAATGAAGCTTCGTGGAACATCTGTTATTTATTGACAAAAGGTTATACGCTTATGAAGAAATCAAAACAGGCTTTTACAATGATAGAACTTGTTTTTGTCATTGTTGTATTGGGCATCCTGGCAAGTATTGCCATTCCCAAGTTTGCCGCAACAAGAACAGATGCACAGATAAGTAAAGCGCGTGCCGATATTGCTTCGGTGCGTTCTGCTATTTTGACAGACAGACAGGCGCATATTATCAAAGGCGATCCGGATTATATCTCTGGTTTGAGTCAAAACAGTACAACTCTTTTTGACGGGAACGGAACCAGAGAGCTTTTAATGTATGGCATAAAAGCCGGAAATACAGATGGGCATTGGAGTACCACAGATAATGCTGCACCTTATTTGCATTATGTATATAAAGTGGGCGGTAAAAACTGTGCCTTTACCTATAGCCCTACAACAGGAAGATTTGATTTAAATACCGGTCAAGATACAATTTGCGATAAACTTGTAGACTAAATAATTAATCGAAATTCGAGTATAATTAAGTATGGCTAAACTTGTCGCTTCTCTTTTGGCTTTATTTATTATAATATCACGAAGTATTCACTCGAATATAAAAAGATTAAAGGATTTATGAAATGGATTTAGCAACAATTGCAATTGTAGCAGTAGCAGTTCTTTTTGCAGCTACAATAATATACGGAACAAAACAAATAATCGAAATTGACAGTTAGTGTTGTATCATATAGTGTAAATAAATCTTTTTAAATTTGCGTATAAATTACTACAATATAGCACTCATAGGTTCACCACTTGGTGAGTTTACCTATCACTCAGAACAAGAGATAGAAATCGGCAGACGTGTAAGCGTACATGTAAAGAGTAGAACACTCAGTGGTGTTGTTGTTTCAGCATGTAAACAGCCTGATTTTAAAACCCATGAAATTTTAGAAGTACATGCGTTTCATTTTTCAGACAAACAGCTTGCACTTGCCAGGTTTATAGCCTCTTATTATATCTGTTCTTTAGGTGATGCTTTTGCATTAATGCTGCCTTACGAAATATCAGCCGGCACTGAAACAGCAGTCCTTGGAACCCAGACTTCAGTCTGGGCTGCACGATATGACAGCTTAGAAAATGTAGCCAAAACATCAGCCGGCACTGAAGTACCGGTTCCGGGTGTAAATAAAACTGAGGCAAGAGCCCTCGGAACCCAGACTTCAGTCTGGGCTGTGCGTCACAAGAACACAAAAAGCACCTCAAAAATTATACTTTCATCCAAACAGGAAAATGCACTCACTTTCTTAAAACAACACAAAGTCTCCCTTCTTTTTGGCGATACAGGCAGCGGAAAAACAGAAGTCTATATGAAATACTTTGAACAGATGGCAGAAAGAGGAAAAACCTCCATCTTTTTAATGCCTGAAATCTCTCTGACACCGCAGATGTCCAAACGCCTCAAAGAACATTTTGGTGAAGATTTTGTCATGTGGCACTCAAAACTCACACCCCTGGCAAAGAAAAAAGCCCTGGCTAAAATCTATGCAGGTGAAGCAAAAATCATTGCCGGTGCACGTTCGGCTCTTTTTTTGCCTGTCAAAAATCTGGGACTCATTGTTGTGGATGAAGAGCATGACGAGAGTTACAAGTCATCTTCGCGACCGCGATACAATGCAAGAGATTTAGCCATTTATATGGGCAAACTTTATGATGTTCCTGTAGTGCTTGGCAGTGCGACACCCTCTTTGACCTCTTATGTAAAATTTCCACATTTCAGACTCAAAGGCGGGCATTTTAGCTCCGAGAAAAGTTTTCTGTACGAAAAAAGTCCCGAAAGCCTCTCTCCTGTGGTTTTACAAAATTTACAAAAAATTTTAGAAAAAAAAGAGCAGGCTATCGTCTTTTTGCCGACACGCGCCAATTTTAAATATTTGCAGTGTCAAGACTGCGGGCATACAATAAAATGTGCCTTTTGCAGTGTCGGCATGAGCGTGCATCAACATTCGCGTGCTTTGAAATGCCACTACTGTAATTTTACACAGGCAATCCCTCAGGTCTGTCCGGAATGCCACAGTCCGCATTTATCGAGTACAAGACTCGGAACAGCAGAAGCGGTGAAAATTTTACAAGAAGTTTTGCCGAGTGCAAGAGTAGAACAGTTTGACCGGGATGTCATTACCACGGCAAACAAACTCAAAAAAGCATTAAAGCGTTTTAATGACAAAGAGAGTGATATTCTTGTCGGTACCCAAATGCTCTCAAAAGGGCATGATTATCACGGAGTCACTTTGGCTGTGGTACTTGGTATGGACAACATGCTGAACATGGGTGATTATCGTGCGCGGGAAAAAGCACTTGCCTCTTTGATTCAGGTAGCGGGAAGAAGTGGGCGGGCAAAAGATGCCAAAGTCATCGTGCAGACTTTCAATGAGGATTTTTTCAAGACCTACATAGAGAGATATGAAGATTTTTTGGAAGAAGAAAAGATTTTCAGACAGGAGCTGTATCCGCCTTATAAAAAACTCTGTCGTATTTTGTTTGCGCATAAAAACGGTCTCAAAGCACAAAACGCTATGCGGCAAATGCATGAAAATCTGCTTACATGTAAAGGTATAGAGATAGTAGGTGCAAAAAAATGTGCCATAGAAAAAGTAGCAAACAAGTACAGGTTTGAGATACTGCTTCGGGCTGACAAAAGTACGGATATTATAAAAGCGGTGAAGTCTGCAAAAGTGGATTTGGCGGAAATAGACATGGACCCAATAGAGTTTGGGTAGAGTGTATTGGACTTATATAACCTAACAGTCGGCACTAAATTTTTGACTTGTTTTGCCGTAAAGCCCGCACTGAAGTACGGGTTCCGAAGGGGGAAAAGAAACTCGAAATAGGTACTTTAGTGCTGACCTTTTTTAGTATCAAAAAACCAGTAAAATGCCAAAGAAACACCCGTTGTCTTTTGATAGCTTTCATCAAACATAAATTTTTTTGCTTCACTGAGTGGAATATATATGACTTCTATCTCCTCTTCCTCAAGTCCACCACCGTCATTGACTTTCATACTCTCGTCAATTTCGGCATAATAGAGTGTCTGATGTGTTCCTGATATGCCGACACTGGTGTAAAAAGCACTGATTTTTTCCAAGTTTTGTACAGGTACGTCGTACCCGCACTCTTCCAAAATCTCCTCTTTGGCTATTTGCGCATTTGAGCACTCTTTGTCAACAATGCCGGCACAGAGTTCATACATGTAACCGTTGTTTTGATTTTTGTTCAGCACAGTAGCGCGGAGCTGCTTGACAAGGACAAAGGCATCTTTTTGTGTGTGATAGAGCAGTATGGCAACACTGTCATGCGAAAGGACAGCTTCCCACTTTTTTGCTACACCGTTTTGTGTATAGTTTATCTCTACGGGTTTGACAAAATTTGGAACTTTCAGCTCTTTTATGGAAGTTATTTTACCCATTGTCTTTTTCCTTTAAAAGGTGGATGTAGGACATGTTTTCAAAAGGCGGGCGTTTTTTACAGGCTGTTTTGTTGTTGAGGTGAAGATTGACACTTTCATCATAGTTTTTCTTTAATCGTAAAAATGCTTTTTTTGCTTTGCCTTTGAGCTTTTTGGTCGTTACCTGCACAACTCTGAGAGGATTGATGGCGCGTCCTCTCTTTCTGAGTTCAAAATGCAGGTGTGGTCCGGTTGAGCGACCGGTGGAACCGACATAGCCTATAGTCTGCCCTTTTTTTACACGTCTGCCCCTGTGAATACCTCTGCGAAATGATTTTAAGTGGGCATAGCGTGTTTCATAGCCGTCAGCATGGCGTATTTTTATCAAATTGCCATAGCTTCCCATTCTTGAAGCCCATACAATGACCCCTCTGCCTGCTGCAATAACCGGTGTTCCGCGTCTTGCAGCATAGTCAACGCCGAGATGTGCTTTCCATTTATGCAGCACAGGGTGCCATCTTCTTTTTGTAAAATAAGAAGATATTCTGGCTCCCCTTACCGGACGGGCCAGTAAAAAACCTTCGACTTCATGGGCTTTTTCATCATAATAGCGTCCGTCACTGTTGAGGTAGATAAAGTGTTTTTTGTGATGCATTTCTATCATGGCGACTTTTAAAGTCGGCATGGAAAAAGGTTCACCAAGACGATATTTCTGCTCATAAATCATGACAAGTTCATCGCCTTTGCGAATGTCATTTTTAAAGTTTAACGAGTGTTTGAAACTGGCAACAAAAATCTGTGCCAGTTTTTTGGAACCTGTTTCTTTTAAAATATTGTACATCGGTGAACTTGTTATCGTTGTGTAAAAAGCTTCTGTTTTTGTTGTGCTTATAATGGGGATAGCTTCAAATTTGTAGCTTTTGTCATCTTTGTATATATGAATTTGCAGTTCATCATTCAAAGGCAGTAAAATCTGTTCTATCTCTTCTTTGTCATCTTTTAAAATCTGGTAATGAATGCCTGCACGCATCTCCTCTGTGAGTCTTTGGTCATCCTTGTCAAGATTGTAGTAAAGCGGTCGCAAGGGAAGATTGTGGTTTTGTAAAAAATCCAGATAAGTTTCTCCGTTACTCCACCGGTATCTGTCCACATGGGCAGCAAAAGAGGAGGTAATCAGTAAAAAAAATATGAAAAATCGTATCATAAATATAAGCCTAGAATAAATAATTTGCAAAGATTATCAAATTTTGGCTTAGTCTGAGGTTTGTTTGATATAATCATAAACAAAAAATCAAAGAAGAAACATGAAATATATACTTTTATTCACAATACTTGCCTTGGAAGTTTTTGGCGCTGTTGTAAAATCACCTGTAGTCTCAGTTGATTATCAAAATGAAACTGCAACCATAAAAACAGACAAAATAGATGTCGGTGTCAGTGGTTTTGTTGTGCATCACATTACCCCTGAGCACAGTGCCATTGTCAGAAATGCGGTTGTGCAGAGTTTTGATGCGCAAACAAAGACGGCAACCATCAAAATGAGTGCATTTACTGCCTTGCAAAACAGTGCATTGCCTCACGGAAAATGGCAACCTCAGGTCGGTGATACGGTTGAGTTGGCATTCGGTTACTCCCGTTCACTGCTTATTGCTCCCAATGAAGAGATTTATTATAGAATTGCCAAGAGTGTGCAGACACAATGGATCCATCCGGATCTTTTTGCAACGGTTCTTTCTTTTCGGGGACATCCGACACCTTTAAAAGAGGACTTTGAAGCGATGGCGGATGCCAGCAGCGTGGGATTGCTTTTTATATATCTCAACCAAAAAGTATATACGCTCGACATCAAAAGTTTTAAAATCCTGAGTATCAGTGATGCAAAACTCAAACAAGACAAAGTACATCTTCCTTTTTATACGCGTGTCAACAACATAGATGCTGCATGGTGGGGAGCGGGAAGTTCGAGACTCAAAAGTTATGAACCACACTATTACGAGCTTTTGGTTGCAAACAATAAAACGAACAAAGAACTCTACAGTATTATAAAAAACGGTGATGCCAAGTTGCATTATTTACTTGATGAATTTGAAACAGGAAAATAAAATGATTGATAAAAAACATTTACAACACTTTACAAATATTGTAGGTGAAGAGAATATTTACAGTGATAAGGCACATTTGCTTGCCTATTCATATGATGCGACACGTGAGCATTTTGAACCCGATGCGGTTGTGTTTCCAAGAAATGAAACAGATGTCAGCGAAATACTCAAATACTGCAATGAACATAAGATTATCATAGTGCCTCGCGGTGCAGGTTCAGGCTTTACGGGTGGAGCATTGCCGAGTAAAGGCGGTATAGTGTTGGCTATGGAAAAACATATGAATAAAATCTTAGAAATAGATATGAAAAATATGGTCGCCATAGTCCAACCGGGTGTTATAAATATGGATTTGCAAAAAAAAGTGGAAGAAGTAGGGCTTTTTTATCCGCCGGATCCTGCGAGTCAGGACTATTCAACCATCGGTGGCAATGTGAGTGAAAATGCCGGCGGTATGCGCGCTGCAAAATACGGTATCACAAAAGATTATGTGATGGCAACGCGGGCAGTTCTGCCAAATGGTGATGTCATTAAAGCAGGAAAGAGAACCATAAAAGATGTGGCAGGGTACAACATCAGCGGTATTTTGATCGCGAGTGAAGGGACTTTGGCAGTGCTTACAGAAATCACGCTCAAACTCATCCCAAAACCGAAAATGACAAAAACAGCGATGGGAATTTTTCCAACGGTCAATGAAGCCATGGAAGCAGTCTATAAAACGATGGCAAGCGGCATCACGCCTGTTGCAATGGAATTTTTGGACAACTTGACAATTCGTGCCGTAGAAGAGACTTTTCACAAAGGTTTGCCTGTTGATGCGGGTGCCTTGCTTGTCACAGATGTGGACGGAAATCTTGAGGATGATCTGGATTTTCAGCTTGCACAGATTGAAAAAGTATTTCGTGAAAACGGCTGCAGTGATTTTAAAGTGGCAAAAGATGACAAAGAGGCGGCAGACATCTGGTTTGCACGTCGTAATGCTTCCCCTTCACTGAGTATTTACGGCAGTAAAAAGCTCAATGAAGACGTAACGGTACCGCGTTCTGCACTACCGGAACTCTTAGAGAGATTTTATGCCATTGCAGACAAATACAATGTCAAAATCCCGTGTTTTGGACATACGGGAGATGGCAATGTGCATACAAATGTCATGGTTGACGGGAGTGACCCTGAGCAGGTAAAAATTGCCTATAAAGCGATAGAAGAGGTGTTTCAGGCAACGATTGATCTGGGCGGAACACTCTCTGGTGAGCACGGAATAGGACTTGCAAAAGCACCGTACATGAAAATGGCATTCACTGATGCGGAGATGGCACTGTTTAAATCCATCAAAAAAGCATTTGATCCGAACAATATCTTAAACCCTGCAAAAATGGGACTTGACTAACAGGTCATGAATGAGAAACTGACAAAATATATAAAACCTGTAAAAATATTTGTCAGTTCTTTTGTTGACAAAGAGTTGACGCTCTTTGCCGCGAGTCTGAGCTTTTATACGATTTTTACCATTATTCCTCTTTTGCTGATTGTGATGGCAATTTTGACTGCCTTGCCCTCTTTTGCTGATTATTATGAAAAAATTCAGGGTTTTATTTTCTCAAATCTTATGCCTGTGAACTCGGATACGGTTATGTTTCAGATAAACGGATTTTTACAAAATGCTTCTAAAATGGGAGCTATCGGATTAGTAGCAATTTTAGTCTCCTCTCTTTTGTTTTTCAAAAATTTTGAATACATTGCCAACAGAATTTTTCATGCAAAACCAAGAACTTTGTGGGAGAGCATAACGACCTACTGGACACTGCTGACGCTGACACCTATTGCGCTTGGAGTCTCTTTTTATATTACCGGTTACATCGCAACATTGATGGCTTCAAATTCTCTGACCTCTGGGCTTAATATTTTGCCTTTGGTTCCTTACATAATCATTTGGGGGCTTTTCTTTTTAATATTTCAAATTGCCGCCAATGCAAAAATAAACCCAAAAGCTTCACTCATCAGCTCTTTTATTGTCTCTGTTATTTTTAGTATCAGTAAAAATGCTTTTATATACTATGTCTTTTTGAACAAATCCTACACAACAATGTACGGCTCCTTTGCTATTTTGATGTTTTTGTTTTTGTGGATTTATGTTTCATGGATTATCTTTTTGTACGGTCTGAAACTATGCCACATTATAGATGAAATATACAAAAAGAAGCAGCGTATAGCCGAGTAGGGCATAGAGTGCTTTTTTGCTAAATACGGCTGCAAGTGAAAGTACAACCTCTATAAAGAGATAAACTTTTGCAAGTGTGTGTTGCAGGGCATGTGTGTTTACATGTAAGAGGTAAGCCAAAGGGACATCTAAAAGATTTCCCAGGCCCATTACATGTAATGCAATTGCCAAGGGGTAAAAGAGCGTAAAAAGTGTTGTCCATAAAATCGAAAGGGGATGATACAGACTGAAGTTGCCAAATATTGCCATAGAAAAAGGAAGCATCATCAAGTAAACCCAAAAGGGCAGGAGCAAAAACTGTGTAAGCTTACTGCACTCCTTGCAATGCAGTAAAAATAAAAAGATGTAAAAAACACCACTTACCGAAAGCCAAAAACCTATACTGAGCAGGAGCTTTGGAAAAAGTGCAAGTATCAAAAGCACGGTAAGCAGGAGTGTCTGCATCGAGACGATTTGCATGCCTCTGTCATACAATACAAAACCAACGACAAGCATTACATAGGCTCTCAGCAGTGAGGGCGGCGAATCTAAAAAGAGCAAATAGCCAAGCAAAACCAAACTGATAAAGAGAAAGCTGTCTCTTTTATAGCTTCTGTAGGGAAAGTATCTGTTTTGTAAAAATTTATAAGGGTATTTAAACAGAAAAAATAAAAGAGCAGCCAAAACACCCAAATGAAAACCGCTGATGGCGATGAGGTGTGAAATACCGAGGTTGGAAAACTGTGTTTGTATAGATGTTGGGAGGGGAAGGGCTAAAAACAGTGCCTTATAGAGTTTGGCAATTTCACTGTTTGTGTGTTGCGCATCTATAAACGAGGCTGTTTTTTGTTTGAGAGTAGGCTTTTCATAAATTTTAAGTATTTTACTAAAGGCAAAAAAGCCTTTGAGATACTCTTTGAAACTGATGTTTCCTGCCCACAGCTCTACATGTAAGCGTTTGTTTTGAAGATTTTGCAGATTTTTCTTTGCGACTGTATAAAAGACAAATCCGTCATCACTGCTGAGTCTTAAAACTTTATAGCTTTTTATTTTTCCATTTTTTGTCAACTTTGTTTTATTGTAGGCTTTTACAACTGTGACGTCAGAAAGTTGGGAATCAAATTTTGTGAGCTGTTTGTATTTGTAGTACTCATAAGAGAGGGAAAAACTAAGAAGCGTGAGCGCAATCCCCACAAAGAAAAAGTAATCTTTTTTTGCACTAAAAAGTGTTACTTTCTCAACGGTTTGCATTTAGATAGAGGGCATCTCTACCTGTGGCATCTCGATATTGGCTGATTTTGTATCGACATTTTCATAGACTGTCTCAACCCCCTGTGCATATCCCGGAGCATCCACAAAGCGCGTCAGCTTTTTCTGGAAGATGAGTTTGACATGCCCTGTCGGACCATTTCTCTGCTTGCCGATGATGATTTCGGCATCTTCTTCCTCTTTTTCTATGTAGGTGGAGGTAAACTCTTTTCCCTCGGCACGGGCGGCTTTTTCACGCTCTTTTTCTTCTTTGTAGAGGTAGACGTCATCACGGTAGACAAAGAGAATGATGTCGGCATCCTGCTCAATAGAACCCGACTCTCTAATATCACTCAGCATCGGACGCTTGTCATTACGGCTCTCTAATCCACGGTTGAGCTGCGAAAGGGCTACAATAGGCATTTCAAGTTCACGCGCAAGCATCTTGAGCCCACGCGAAATTTCTGAGACCTGCAGGTGTCTGTCCTGTGAGCCGATTCCCTGCATAATCTGGAGGTAGTCAATCACGGCTATTTCAATTTCGGGATGCTGGTTTTTGAGCTTTCTGAGTTTTGAGCGGAGCTGGTTGATGTTCAAACTTCCCTGGTCATCCACAAAGAGTTTTGCATCATTCATTCTGTCGATAGCCCCGTTGAGGTTGGACCACTGATCATCATTCATATCCCCCACACGAAGTTTTTGCAAAGGAATGGAGGTCTGAATGGAAAGCAGACGCAGCATCAGCTGTTCTGCCGGCATCTCAAGCGAGAAAAAAGCCACTCCTTTGCCCTGAAGTATAAGAGAATTTACGGTGTTGAGTATAAAAGAAGTTTTACCCATTGCCGGCCGAGCCGCAATGATAACAAGATCTCCTTTGCCGAATCCTGTTGTCATTTTGTTGAGCTCTTTAAAACCCGTGTCAACGCCGACAAGTACGGAGTTGCCCCGTGCCTTCATCTCTTTGATGTATTCCATCGTATCAAAGGTCATCTTTGGGGAGTCTTTGAAGTCGCTTGTCTGATTGTCTTGCGTAATTTCATAAAGCTTTTTTTCTACAATGTCGACGACTTCGGCAGAAGGCAGTTCTTCTTCTACCGTCACGCGTTTTATCTCAGTTGTGAGTGTGAGCAAATGGCGTTTGAGTGATTTGTCTTTGATCTCATCGACATAGGCTTTTGTGTTTGAAATCGGATTGGCTGAGAGAATTTCAAGTAAAACCTGTTCATCAAATTTTTTGGCCTTGATGAGCTCTTTTTTTATGAATTCTTCATCTATGGGCTGGTCTTTTTGTAAAAGGGTGAGCATAGCTTGAAATATATCCTGATGTGCCGGCAGATAAAAATCATCTTTTTTGAGTGTAACACTCAGCTCATCAAACTGGCTTGGTTCAAAAACTATAGAGCTTAAAACACTGCGTTCAAAAGCGAGGTTGTATAAATTATCTTGCATTGTGTAACTCTTTTTGTAAATTTATTAAAAATTTTTTCTAAAAAATCTTTTTGAGAAGTTTCAATAGCCAAATCTATATCACTCTCTTGCCTTTGATGTTTTTAGAGTACTATTTTAGCATAATTTTTTACAAAGGGCGTTTGACCTGTTACGTCGAGCATGTCTTAAAATCGAGGGTACAGGGTTATTTGTACTATGCCCTCTCCGCCATATTTTCCACTTCACTCACAAATCTGTCCACAAGTTCTTTCTCGTCAAGGTTGGCGACGACTTCGCCTTTTACCATGACGAGACCTTTGCCTTTGCCGTAGGCTATGGCGACATCGGCATGTTTTGCTTCGCCTATAGCATTGACGACACAGCCCATGACACTGACATCAAGGGGTGTTTTTATGTGGGCTGTTCTTTTTTCTATCTCTGCAACTGCACTTACCAAGTCGGCTTCGATGCGTCCGCAGGTCGGGCATGAGATGATGTTGAGTCCCTCTTTTGCCACGCCGCTGTCTTTTAAAATGGCGCGGCCGACTTTTATCTCCTCTTCAAGTTCTCCGGTAATGGAGACACGCATCGTATCGCCGATGCCCTCAAGTAAAAGTGTTCCCAGGCCTATGGCACTTTTAACGGTAGCATGAAAAATGGTTCCGGCTTCTGTGACACCCAAATGAAACGGATAATTGTTTTTAGGACGCAGCATTCTGTAGGCTTCGACGGTTCTTTGCACATCGCTTGCCTTGAGTGAGATTTTGATGTCATCAAAACCTAAATCTTCAAGATATTTGATGTTGTACTCAGCCGAGGCAACCATGGCTTCAGCGGTAGGGCCGTATCTGTCATCAAACTCTTTTTCGAGGCTTCCTGCATTGACGCCGATGCGAATAGGCAAGTTTCGTTCCTGACAGGCTTTGACTATCTCTTTTATTTTTGTTTTATCTCCGATGTTTCCGGGATTAAAACGGATGCAGTCGACAGATTCGGCTGCTATGAGAGCAAGTTTATAGTTGAAATGAATATCGGCAACCAGAGGCAGTGAAATCTGCTGCTTTATGGCTTTGAGAGCAAGGGCATCTTCCATGTCAGGCACAGCCACACGGACAATGTCCGCTCCTGCAAAATGCAAACGGTTAATCTGCTCAACAGTTGCTGCAACATTGTGTGTGTCGGAGTAGGTCATAGACTGCACAGAGATAGGTGCATCACCACCGACGGCTACATCACCGACAAATATTTTTTTGGTTGGGTATCTTTTTATCATGGTTGGATTTTAGCCCTTTTTAGGTAAAAAAGGGCTTAGGAAATTTTTTACTGTCGTCCGTACTGATGACCGTTTCGTGTTGTTGCAGTGGTGTTTTGTGGATACTCCGGATGATTGTATTCTTCACCAATGACCGCACATCCTTCTGTAACACCCATATTTTTCAGTGCCGAGTCAAATGCCCAGTAGTGTGTGTAGCTGCCGTCTCTTAAAAATTCAAACACGGTGACAACATCGCTTGCATTTGAATCCTCTGCAATGGCGATATCTTCATCAAGATCATTGATATCTGTTACTTCTACCATACATCCGACTTCAAGGGCATCTTGGGGTGACTGTTTTCCTTTTGCCACGAGTGTGTCATACAGATCCTGGATCGCCTGAATGTTGTATTGTCCTGCAGGTAAATCATTTATATTTATATCCAAATAGCTTAGATTTGCATCAGGAAGGTTTTGCGCTGCATCTATGTTGCTAAAATCATCCAAAGAGGTAATATATTTTTTGATTAAAAGCTGCATATCTGTTGCATGTACTGTTTCTGAGTTTGTTGCGATATTGTAGAGTGTTTTAATTTCAGTTCCACTCGCAAGGTGGTAGTTGTAGAGTGTCATATACACATCGTAAGCCAAGCGTTCCTCATTTCCCATATATGCCAGGGTGTCTTTTGCCTCTTGTGTAAGAGCAGAAGCAGGTGAAAGCAGTGCCTGTGTTACTGCTGATGTTGCCTGTGTTTGCATTGTATCAGTATCTGCAATACCGTTTCCATGTGCCTGCACAGGAAGAACGTGGTTTGCCATAGAATCTGTTACACTCTCTACATAATCAACTGTTTGTAAAAGGTGTTGTTCGGCAGTCTCTGGATCAAGAAGTGAGATATTCAAATCTGTAGCGATAGCGTCAAGATTATCTGCTGTGAGTTTTTCATGTGCTCTTTGATGAAGCTGCTCTCGTACCTGTGTTTGAATACGAATACCGTCATTTGGATTGTAGTTATCATCACATGATTGTAAAAGTTGTGCAATTGCAAGTACTTGGCTGTTATTGATATCTGTTCTGTTTACACCTGCCAAATCCTGAGGAAAAACCATAGTATCTTGCGGAAGTATCGAGATTGTTCCAAGCTCAAGTGTTTCAATACTGAATGTTACAGGCAATGTGCTACATGTAAAGGAACCGTTTTCATCAGTTACACCTGTTGTACCGTCCGCACATGTATAATTGACATCTGCAACAAAACTGTCAACAAGTTGTCCGCTTGTTGTTAAAGATGTGACCGGAGCTGTGCTGTCACTTGTAGAACCACAGCCACTTAAGAGAAGTGTTGCCGTAACAGTTGATATACCGAGAAGCGTTTTTAAATATTTTGCTTGCATTATACAATCCTTTTTTTTGTTAGTTTTGCAGAAGTATAATATAGAAGTGTTAGCGCAGTGTTAGTACCTCAAAGAGGAGGTACCTAGAATTTGAAATCCAAATTTGTGTAGATGTAGCGTCCCGGTTCGTTTAAGAGTAATTTATCTCCACTGCCTGTGGTGACAAGCGTTAAATCTACATAAGTATTACTTTGTGCGTATGTTTTATTCAACATATTGTTGACACCAAGCGTAAAATCAAACTTTTTATTCACAGCATGTTTTATTTTTGCATTGAGAACTGCCCAACCTGCCAAAACCTGTTCACCGTTTTCATCATCTATTGTACTCCAGCGTTTACGCATTTTTGTATCTATTGTCGCCACAGAATTGTTTGTATATTCATAATTAAGAGCAATGGTTCCTTCTAAGGGTACAATGTCTGCCAAATTTGTATTTGTTTGTCCGCTGAGGGCATTATCTTTTTTCCCGCGTTTGTATGATGCACCTACATCCAGAGTTATATCATCATTAATGTAGTAAGAACCGCTGAATTCTGCCCCGTAAACAGTAGCATCTGTATTTTCAAATATATTGGATGTTTTATTGGCATTTATGTAGATGTAGTTATGCAGTTTTGAATAAAATCCTTTGAGTTTTAAGCGAAACAAATCATTGTCCGTTTCAAATCCTGCATCTACTTCTCTGTTTCGTGTCTGATCAAGTGTCGGTGTTCCAAGGAGTCCGCCTTTTAGAAAGTAAAGTTCCCGTCCGTCAGGAACACGGTATGCCTGCCCAATGCCAAAAAAGAACTTATTTTGTGTATTAAGCGCGTAAGTTGTATAGATATTTGCGCCGAGGCCGTTATAAGTGTTTGCCTGATGTGCACTGTTGTCATCTCTTACACTGGAATGGTCATATCTTGCACCAAGCTTTACATGTAAGCTGCCATATGACTTTTCAACTCTTGTAAAAAGTGCCGAATTTTTTGTGAGGGCATGGTCAATGCTGTTACCTAAAACAGTGCCCGAAACATTGTTGATATATTCGCCTCTCCATGTACGTCTGCTTCCGTCAAGTCCTACAAGTAGTTTGTATGAGTTCAAATCAAAACTGTTTTTTAGTTTGATCCCCTGCATTGTCGTCCACATATGGTTTGTCTTGTTGTTTGCCGCTGTGAGGGCTGCATTCCTATACTCTGTACTCATAGGATGGTCAACATCAGAATAGTAATATTCGAGATTGATATTTTTGTACATGTCAGATATATTGTTGATGTTATAAGAAACACTGTAGATGTTAGAATCATCATAAACAGCATCCATCGGAGAGTTTGGATACATTACAGTATCGCTGCGGTTTGCCGTGACACTCAGGCGGAGCTCCTGGTTTTTAGCAGTACTTATAAAGGCTTTTGCCATCATAGATGTTTTTTTATAGGCTTGCATATCCTCATACTGTAACTGGTATTGATTGCCAAAAGGAGCTTTTTTCTTAACCTGCTGTGCCAATGTGTCCCCATTTCCGTCATGGTACTGGTCACTTGACTGTGTGGAAGCTGTTACTAAAACTCTGATGAGGTCATTGCCTCCGCTTGCAGTTGCTCCAAATTTTTTATAGTTCCATGCACCAAAACCCAGATTGATTTGCCCCTGTAAATCTTGTGTCGGTTTTTTTGTCGTGATTTTCACTCCACCGCTAAGGTTACCGTAAGTGCTAACATCATAAGGTCCTTCTATGACTTCAATAGTATTAATCTGACTGGCAAGGATGTGTGAAACAGGCGGATCCATTCTGTTTGGACAGGCTCCATAGATTTTTGTGCCGTCAACTTCTACGGAAATATTGTCGCGTTTTTGTCCGCGGATGAAGATGTCATTGGCAATACCGCTTCTGCGGCTCATGTCTATACTTGGAACTGAAGTGCTGAGTGCTTGTGCGACATCAGCAGAAACCTGCGCATTTTGTGCGACTTCGGTGAGTGTTGTGGCTTCTACACTGATTGGTGCAAGTTCAATTTCTGAGGCATACAAAGAGGAGAAGACTAACAGGGAGAGTGTAATTGTTTTTTTCATGGTGTATCCTTTTTAAATATATATTTTAAAGAATAATTTTAAGAAATTATTTAATTTATGATACAAAAAGAAGTGTTACAAAAGTGTTAATTTTTTGCTAAAATTGCAGTATGAGTACAAAAGAAAAAATAAAACGGACAATTTTAATAGCAGCGGGGTTTGGTCTGGCGACCTATTTGATTATGAGCGGGATGGCGATGTTGCAGTAAAGGCTTTGTCTTACAAAGATGGCTTGCATGACATACAGCCCGCACTAAAGTACGGGTTCCGAAATATCCAGGAATCGGTACTTCAGTGCCGACTAAGGCATTTGGGTTTTGTGAAGCAGTTTCTCGGAATCGGTACTTCAGTGCCGACTAAAGTGTTTGGGTTTTGAAGAGCTTATAGTGAAAAATTCATAGTCACACAGTGAAGTGAACCGTGTTGACGGATTAAGACAGAACAGTCAATGGCTGCAATCTCTTTATCCGGAAATGCCTGTTTGAAAATCTTCAGAGCTTCTTGGTCTTGGGCAACTCCATAGACAGGAACCAAAACAGCCCCGTTGACAAAAAGAAAATTGGCATAGGTTGCCGGCAGTCTTTCGCCTTCAAAGTATATTGCATCACACATCGGCAGGGCAATAAGTCGGAAATTATGTTCTTTGGCTAGCATCTGCAACTCTTCTTCCATCCGTTTGAGTGCCTTGTAATGTTCATCGTTTGTATCTTTACATGTAACATACATAATGGTGTTTTCATCTATAAATCTTGCAAGTGTATCTATATGGGAATCTGTATCGTCTCCCGCCAGGTAGCCGTGATGCAGATATAAAATCTGCTCTGCACCGAAAAACTCTTGGAGTTTTTTTGTAATTTCTTTGGCAGTGAATTGGGGATTGCGGTTTTTGTTGTGCATACATGCAGCGGTCGTTAAAACTGTCCCTGCACCGTTACTCTCAACTGCACCGCCCTCAAGAACAAAGTCAATTGTTTCAACCTTGCATGGCAGGTATTTGTGTGCAATGTTTTGTGTCATAAGATTGTCTTTTTTTGCATCAAACTTGTTGCCCCAGCCGTTAAAAGTAAAGTCAAGCAAGGTGGTTTTGCCTGCTTTTGCAACACATAAAGCACAACAGTCTCTTGCCCAGGTGTCATCTGTCATATACTCTACAAATTCAAGATTATCTGTATCTGAAAAATGTTTTTTTACCGCATCAGTGTCATGGCTGACAACAAGGCATTTTTGATATTTTCTGATGGCATTGATGATGTTGACAAAGGTGTTTTGGGCTTCTTCAAGGTAGTCTGCCCAGTCTGTATCTGCATGGGGAAATATAATTTGCGTAAAACTTTGTTCTTCAAATTCGGCGATTAGCCTTTTTTTCTCTTTCATGGTGTATAATTCTCCTATGGCTTACATCACATTAGATAAAAATCATTTTTTTCATAATCTTGACATTATTACCAAACTAACTAAAACAAAAGATAAAACAGCACTGGTTTTAAAAGATAATGCCTACGGACACGGACTTTTGCAAATCGCACAGATGGCAAAAGAGTACGGCATCACAAAAGCAGTGGTTCGCACAGATGAAGAAGCAAAACAGATAGAAGATTTTTTTGAATATATTTTGGTTTTGGCAGATTTTGCACAGGAGTCAAATGAAAAAATACGATACACGATTAATGATTTGCAGGCGATTAACAAGTTTGCAAAAAACACAAAAGTAGAACTGAAAGTAGATACGGGAATGTGTCGTAACGGTATTGTGATGTCTGAACTCGAAGAAGCCTTTGTGTTATGTGCAAAACAAGGACTCAGACTTGAAGCTGTTTTTACACACCACTCCTCTGCTGATGAAGAGAATGAGTATTTTGATTTGCAAAACAAAAATTTTCAACAGGTGAAAAAAGAGGCAAGGGCTTTGGCAAAAAAATATGCTTTTGACTCTTTACGCTTTCACTCATGTAATTCAGCCGCACTCTTTCGCACAAATGATTTTGATGAAGATATGGCACGTGTAGGCATCGCAGCCTATGGCTGTTTGGAATTGCCGAATGCTTTACATGTAAAAGGCTTACATGTAAAGAAGTTGGCACCTGTTTTGTCTGTATATGCAAAAAAGATCTCTTCAAGAAGGCTTCAAAAAGGAGACTGTGTCGGTTATGGAGCAGCATATGAGACAGAGTTTACATGTAAGGTGTCTAATTATGATTTTGGGTATGGTGACGGATTTCTACGAAGCTGTTCGCATACTTATGTGACACCGGAGGGTATAAAAATAGCAGGGAGAATCTCTATGGATAATGCTTCATTCCTTACATGTAAAGAGGAGATTCTTATCTTTAACGATGCAAGAGAGGCTGCCAGGTATGCAGGGACAATCAGTTATGAAATGCTGACATCTCTTAAGGGATATCTTGTGAGAAAAGTTGTCAGTTAGATAATTTTTTATAAACCAGGCTTTAGTGTTCAAGGCGCATAGCCCGGACTGAAGTCCGCGTTCCCAAAGAGATGCTTGGCTTAATGGCATTGAATTCTTAACATAGTTTATGAAGCTATTTTTACAATCGCCTCTGTAAATACAACACCATCTATGCCTAAAAGAGCCATCTCTTCTATTTCATCTTCATTCTCTATATGTACTAATATCTTTGCATCAAAAAGATAGTTTTCAGCAATTTTTTGAGCAGTTTTTGCCAGTTTTTGCTCTACATGGATATAACCTGCACCCAGGGCAGAAGCATAAATGAGCTCTGTGACATCTTGAACTTTGAGTGCGAATTTTATAGAATTTTGATTGAGGTATTCAATAATATCAAGATTTTTCTCCTCAAATTCCAGGTAAATTATTGACGCAGGAGGTGTTTGAACAATTGCGTCTGTATCAGACACATGATAAAATTTTTCACTCTTTATAAATCTATGGCCAAATAAAAGCATTATTTCCCCTTTTCTAAACATTCGCGAGAGCAGTAGTATTTTCCGTTACTGAGAATACACTCTTGTATTTCTGCATAAACACCACAGCTTGCACACTCCACCATTTCATCGGCATCAGGCTTTACAGAGTCTTTTTTCGTGTTCTTTTTTGTAACTTTTACATCTGGTTTTGTCTTGAAAAACAGAAAGTAAACCGCAGCAATAACTGCTCCGATTATAAGTATCTTCAGTATCATAATTCTTCTCCTAGAAGCAAATAGTGTCTGTTTTTTGTTTCAATTATTTTATGTTTAATACCAATATCGGTTTCAATTTCATCAAAAACTTTTTCACCTTTGTAAAAAAGCAGCTTTGAATGAACATCCCGAAAGTTTTTACTGAGAGATAAAAGCATTTTTGTGTCTGTGACGGCACGTGATGTGATAAGATCAAATACTTTGGGCTGCATCTCTTCAACCCGTTTTTTTACGACTTTTACATTGTCAAGTCCCAAATCAGCCTTGACAAACTGCAAAAAACTTGCCCGTTTTGTCAAAGGTTCGACAAGTGTTACCTCTGTGTGTGGCAGTGCAAATGCCAAAATCATTCCCGGAAATCCGGCACCGGTACCTATATCCAGCAGAGAGTCTACTTTTGGTAAAAAGCTCACAGGAAAGACCGCATCATAAATGAACTCATTTATAGTCTGCTCACTTTTTGCACCTGTAAGATTATGAATTTTATTCCATTTAAAGAGATGCTCTTTATATTTTTGTATGTTTTGAAAAAAATTATTTGGTAACTCTATTTTGTCATGAGTCAGTGTTGTTTTTAAATCCAATAAAATATCCTTTAAAAAGGATATTTTATCTGAATATTATTTAATAGAATGTAAATTACAGGAATTCAGAATTTAGAGGTGCCCTTCACCGCCATTAAG
The DNA here is from genome assembly GCF_020410885.1 of Sulfurimonas sp. SWIR-19. GTDB lineage: Bacteria > Campylobacterota > Campylobacteria > Campylobacterales > Sulfurimonadaceae > Sulfurimonas > Sulfurimonas sediminis. The sequence goes on from NZ_CP084578.1 coordinate 349,788, forward strand.
TTAAGCATTTAATTTAATGGTATTGGAAGTGCCCTTTATTATGAAAATATTTTTTTCATAGCTGTAAAGAAAATTTTAAACAGACCTTTGTTTCCAACGAGGTCATCAATAAACTCGTCATAAGTGATTTGTTTTTCTTCAAAAAATCCTCTTAAGTATTTTTCACTTGCTTCCATCCCTCCTTCTTGCTCGATCTCAAGCAGTTTTGCATAAATCGGTTCCATTGTGTCAATTGCTTTTTGCGGAGCAGCTTTTCTGTATGCCGTATGAGAGATGATTTTGTTTGTAATAGGATCTATTTTTGGTTCAAACTCTGTGACAACCCAGTAGTAGCTTCCGTCTTTGGCAAGGTTTTTGACAACAGCTATGATGTTTTTTGCTTCGTTTATTCTGTCCCACATCATTTTAAAGACTACTTTTGGCATGTCTGGATGCCGTATAATACTGTGGGGTTTTCCTATGAGTTCAGATTCAGTGTATCCGGATATTTCCACAAAATAATCATTGCCGTATTCGATGATTCCTTTGGGATCTGTCTTTGAAACGATATATTTTTTTGGATTTAATTTAATTTGGTTGTTAATTGGTTCTGGATGTTTCAAGTTACATTCCTTTCTTAAGTTTTGACAAATTATATAATGATTTTTCTTAAATAGATGAATAAATTTAGAAATTTTATGTAATAATACAGGTACTTTATAAGGTGAAACAATATGACGAAAGAAAAAACAATAGATGCGATGGAACATGCCCGTGAGGCACATATAGAGCAAATGACAAAAATAAAGTTTTTGATTGAAGGCAAGAATATTGACAGTTTAACACCTGTGTCGAAAATGAAGTGTGAATTTGGGAAATGGTTTTATGATGATACCCAAAAAATAAAAAGTGTTTTGGGTGTTCAGTTTTATGAAAGTTTAGACAGGATACATGAAGAGTGGCATATACAGTATGCCAAAATCCATACTATATTTATGGGTGCAAAAGAGGAAGGTTTTTTTTCCAAACTGTTTAAAACACATAAGGTCGATGATTTGGAACTCGAAAAGGCAAAAGTATATTATAAAGATCTTGAAGAGATTACAAAAGATCTGTTGAGACTTCTTGAGACAAGCAAAAGAAGAGTGCAGGCTCTGAGCGCATCAAAGTTTTCCTGATATTTATAAAAGATGTCCCATTCCGTCACGCTTGACATCAAGGTAGCCTTCATTATGCTTGTTCGGTTTCATAATGATGGGGATTCTTTCAACAATTTCAACACCGCTGATCGAGTTGACTTTGTCAGGATTGTTGGTCAACAGTTTTATTTTTCTGATATTGTAATGATGCAAAATAAAAGTGACGACTTCATAGGTACGCTCATCTGCAGCAAAACCGAGTTGATGGTTGGCTTCTATGGTATTGAGTCCTTTGTCCTGCAGGGCATAGGCGTTGATTTTGTTTAAAAGTCCTATGTTTCTGCCCTCTTGCCGAAGATAGATTACCATTCCGCCGGTTTCGTCAGCCATTTGCAAACCATACTCAAGCTGGTCACGGCAGTCACATTTTAAACTGCCTATGGCATCCCCGGTAAGACACTCCGAGTGAACACGTACTATCGGCACTTCAGCCAACTCTTTTGCACAAATAACAAGATGCTCTTTCTGCCCTTGTTTAAAAGCCTGTACATTGAAATCACCGAATCTTGAGGGCAAATCTGCCACATCAGATATTTTTATTTGCATATATGCTGTCCTGTACAATTTTGGAAGTTAATTTTGCAGGCATTATAGTTAGATTATGATTAGAATTATATTATATGAATAAATTTAATCTTTAAAAGGGTAAAATAGCCTCTTTAAAATATAAAGGGTCAAAAATGTTTCAAAGATTTCGCAGAACCAGACTTAACAGGCATCTTCGTGCGCTTGTAAGAGAAACACATGTAACTGTAGATGATTTTATATATCCGCTTTTTATTCGCAGCGGAGAGAATATTAAAACAGAAGTAGCATCCATGCCGGGTGTTTATCAGATGAGTATTGATGAGGCTGTAAAAGAGTGTACAGTGCTTAAAGATTTAGGTTTATATTCTATCATTCTTTTTGGTATTCCTGATGTTAAAGATTCCATAGGCAGTGATGCTTTGTGTGAACACGGGATTATTGCTTCAGCAGTGCGGGAGATAAAAAAAGCACATCCTGATATGTTTGTTGTCACAGATTTGTGTTTTTGTGAATATACCGATCACGGGCATTGCGGCATAATTGATGATGAGCGTGAGACAGTTGATAATGATGCCACTTTGGAGATCTCCGGACAGCAGGCAATTATACATGCTAAAGCAGGTGCAGATATGATAGCACCTTCGGGTATGATGGATGGTATCATTGAAACATTGCGTACGTACCTTGACAGAGCAGGGTTTAACGATTTACCGATAATGGCATACTCTACAAAATTTGCAAGCGGATATTACGGACCGTTTCGCGATGTGGCTGAATCAACTCCTAGTTTTGGTGACCGCTCTTCGTACCAGATGGATCCTGCAAACCGTCGTGAAGCGATAGCTGAGAGCATAAGCGATGAAAAACAGGGGGCTGATATTTTGATGGTAAAGCCTGCTTTGGCATATTTGGACATTGTACGAGAGATAAAAGACAACACTTCTCTTCCGATGGCTGTTTATAATGTAAGCGGTGAGTATGCCATGCTGAAATTTGCCGGCATGAACAATTTGATAGATTATGAACGTGTGGTGATGGAGACGATGATAGCATTTAAGCGTGCAGGTGCTGATATAATTATCTCATATCACGCAAAAGAAGTAGCACAAATGCTCAAAAATCGCTAATTTAAAGAAAAGTATATTAAAATAGCTGATAAACAAAAAAGAGGAAGAAACTGTGAGACATTTTTTAACACTCAAAGATTTTACCAAAGAAGAGATTTTAGAAATTATAGATATCGGCCTGAAAATAAAAAAAGAGCTCAAAGCGGGTATTTACAATAAAGAATTAGAGATGCAGACACTTGCTATGATCTTTGAAAAGAGTTCAACAAGAACGCGTGTAAGTTTTGAAACAGGAATGTTTCAGCTTGGGGGGCATGCGCTTTTTCTCTCTAGCCGTGATATTCATTTGGGACGGGGAGAACCTGTAAAAGATACGGCAAGAGTCATTTCGAGTATGTGTGATATGGTAATGATACGCACATATGAGCATTCTATGATTGAAGAGTTCGCTTCTTATTCAAAAGTACCGGTTATTAACGGACTTACTGATACCTATCATCCCGTGCAGCTTTTGGCTGATTATATGACGATGATTGAATTTGGAGTTGCCGAAAATGCAATTGTTGCCTACGTCGGTGACGGAAACAATATGACAAACTCATGGTTGATGCTTGCTGCAAAACTGGGTTTTGAATTACGTATTGCAACACCAAAAGGGTATGAAGTGGATAGTAAGGTTCTTCGAAATGCTTTGGATATAGCAAAAGAGAGCGGTGCGATTATCAGGGTGATGAATGATCCAAAAGAGGCAGTACGAGGGGCTACAATTGTCACAACAGATACATGGGCTTCAATGGGACAAGAGGATGAAAAAGAACAGCGAATCAAAGATTTTAAAGGCTTTATGGTTGACGGACTGATGATGTGTCTTGCGCAAAAAGATGCAAAATTTTTACACTGTCTGCCGGCCTATCGCGGGCAGGAAGTAAGCGAAGAGTTGCTTGAAGACAATGCGGATATAGTGTTTGCAGAGGCTGAGAACAGACTGCATGCACAAAAAGGGCTTATGGTCTGGCTTGACAGACAAAGGCAACTGCTGACAAATGGATAAAAATTTTAACTACTCAAATTTGAAACTCGGAATTATTGGAGGCGGACAACTGGGCAGAATCATGTCTCACAAAGCAAAAAAGATGGGCTTTCATGTAACGATACTTGACCCAACATTTAACTGTCCCGCAGCACAGGTTTCAGACAAGCATATCCTTGGTGGATTTTATGACAAAGAGAAGCTTGAACAGTTAGTACAAGAGACAGATGTGACAACTTTTGAATTGGAACATGTAGAGACCTCTATACTTAAAGAGCTGTTTGATCACGGACATATTATTCACCCCTCTCCTTATATTATCGAACTCATTCAAAATAAATATGAGCAAAAAAAGTTGCTTGACAAAAAAGGTGTTCCTGTTCCTGCCTATAAAGATGTGAAGAAAGAGGAAGATTTGGCTGCCTTTGGATTTCCTGTTATCCAAAAAGCAAAGATGGGCGGTTATGACGGAAAGGGTGTACAAATGCTCAAAACAAAAGCAGATGTCAAAAATGCACTCCAGACCGAATCGTTTATCGAAGAGCTTGTAGATATAGACAAGGAGCTGGCCGTAATCGTCGCAAGAAATATTGAAGGCCAGATAAAATGCTACCCTGTGGTTGAAATGCTTTTTGATGAGAGGGTGAACATTTGTGACATTGTGATGGCTCCTGCAAAAATCTCAAAAGAAACTGCAGACAAATCAAGAGAAATTTCTATTGAAGCCATCAAAGCCTTAGACGGTGTCGGAATTTTTGCTGTTGAATTGTTTCTGACAAAAAAAGGCGAGATTTTGGTCAATGAAATAGCACCGCGTCCTCATAATTCGGGGCACTATACAGTCGAAGCCTGTGCAACATCACAGTTTGAACAGATTATTCGGGCCGTTACAAACCTGCCTTTGGGCTCTACCAAGCTTATTTCTCCGGCTGTTATGATTAATTTGCTCGGAGAAGAAGGGTACGAGGGAGAACCTTTTATAGAAGGGATTCATGATGCATTGGAGATTCCGGAGCTCTCTTTTCATTTTTACGGAAAAACATTTACGAAACCATATAGAAAGATGGGACATGTAACAATCCTGGATGATGATATTGATCAGGCACTGCAAAAAGCGATGCAGGCAAAAGATATTCTAAAAATAAAAGGAAGTAAAAAGATATGAGTAAAGCATTGGTTGGAATTATTATGGGGAGTGACTCGGATTTACCGGTTATGAGTGCTGCTATTGAGATATGTGAAGCATTTGGTGTTGTCTGTGAAGTTGATATTGTCTCCGCACACCGCACACCGCAAAAACTTGTAGAGTATGCACAAACAGCACAGGCAAGAGGTTTGCGTGTCATTATCGCCGGAGCCGGTGGAGCTGCACATCTGCCGGGTATGATTGCCGCGCTGAGTGTCTTGCCTGTTATTGGTGTGCCGGTGAGAAGTTCTGCGCTTGATGGAATGGATTCACTTCTTTCTATCGTGCAAATGCCGGGAGGCGTTCCAGTGGCTACAGTAGCTATTAACGGTGCCAAAAATGCAGGAATTCTTGCAGCGCAGATTATCGGAACAGGAGATGAATCCCTGCAACAAAAGATTGCCGAGTATAAAACTGCAATGAAAGATGAGGTAGACAAAAAGTCAGAAAAACTGGCAAAAATGAAGTACAAAAAGTACTTGAACCAATAGCAGACAAGGATTTTATTCAGATGAAATTTTTTCTTTTTTTACTTATTTTTTTTAGTTCTCTTTTTGGGGCAAAAGCAGTCGAAGTCGGTAAACGGTTTGAAAGTTCTGAAAATTGTAAAGTCTGTCACAGGCGTATAGTGGAAGAGTGGAGTAATTCATGGCATGCAAAAAGTCATTTTGAAAAAGATGAGTATTTTAAGAAAAGTCTTGAGTATGTCAGCCGTAAAACAAGAAAAAGTTTAAATGCTGTAAAAATTCAGTGTGCTACCTGTCATAACCCTCGAATCAGTGTAACAAAAACAGATGAAGATTATGAAATTGCTGCTGTTATGGGATTGACAGATGAAGATGATCCTGTCAACAGAGCAGTAAATTCAAAGGTTATCAGTGAGGGAATCAACTGTGTTGTTTGTCACAATATAGATAAAATACATGATGAATATGACAAATCAAGACGAGGAATCAACAGAGTGGAGTGGACTCCGTCGGGTGTTATGACGGGACCTTTTAAAGATGCCAAATCGCCTTATCATAAAATAGTCTCACATGAGTTTATGCGTTCAAATCCAAATAAACTCTGTTTTGTGTGCCATGCAAATGACAGAAGTGTAAAAGGCGTGGTTTTTACAGATATGGAGAGTGAGTATGTCGGGAAGCAGACCTGTGTTTCTTGTCATATGGGTCCCAAACAAAAGGGTGTTGCCGCAACATATAGAATGTATAACGGGAAAGCAAAAATGCGAATGGTAAGAAATCATGGGTTTAGAGGGGCACATACAGCAGCTTTATGGAAAGATGCATTGAGGCTGGAACTGAAAAAACAAAAAAACAGACTGCTCATAAAAATTAAAAATCCCCAACCGCACAACATCCCGAGCGGTTTTGGTTCAAGAGAAATTTTAGTGGAAGTTGTGTATAAAAAAGCCAATGCAACTGTTGGTCAAAAAACCATTTCTCTTACACGACACTATATAAGAAAACATAAAAAAGTCGGTATTGCACATCTCGCACGCAAGCAAAGTAAAGATACAAGCATAAAGGCACATGGTGAGAAAACAATACGTTTGCCAATGGTTACTGGGGCAGAGAGTGTTGAAGTGACATTGTATTATCGTCTGGTAAACGATGAGGTCCGCAGTTTGCTGGATTTGAAAGAACCGATTTGGTCGAAAAAGAACTTTATTGCTAAAAGTTCTTTACGACTTTGATAAAATACTTTTTTAGTATTTTATCCCTGTTACTGTTCTGACTTTGTCTATAGTCGGAGCTACAATCTCTTTTGCTTTGTGCGCACCCTGGAGGAGTATTTCTCTCACTTCGTCTTGGTGGGCGGCATAATATTCTCTTTTTTCTCTGTAGGGCCTGAAATATTCCCAGATAATATCATGCAGATAGAGTTTGAAGTGTCCGTGTCCTTCACCGCCTTTTTTATACCTTTGCTGGAGTTCTTTGCATTCATTTTCATTTAAAAAGAGTTTTGCCATATTGTACACATTACAGTTTTCATACTCTTTCCTGACTTTCTCATTTCAATAAAAAATCTAATTTTTTAAAAACACGAATCCCTTATTTTAGGGATTTAAAAGCCATTAAAATCTAAAAAGTGTGTGTCCGGGCTTCATAAATTTGTTACAATTTGCCTATGAGTTTGCATATTCGCCAAAAGAAAAACAGTAGTGGAACTATCAGTATTCAAATCATAGACAGGACTCATCGGCAATATAAGGTAGTAGAGACTATTGCCTGTGTCAAAAATGATGATGAAAAAAGAATCTATCTTGAGATAGCACAAAAACGATTAGAAGAATTAAACAAAGAACTCTATCCAACACTCTTTGACACTATAAAAGATGATGACAAGCAAAATAATTTAGAGTTTATTTCATTGGCAAACAGAGATGTAACACCTATAGGTGATGAACTTATTTATGGCAAAATATTCAAATATTTAGGATGCGATAAAATCGCTTTAGATTTTCAAAAGATGCAGCTTTTTAAATCGCTTGTTATATCAAGAATACTCTATCCTGGCAGTAAGCTCTACCTTATAGATTATCTTGAATATTTTAAAAAAGAAAAGATTGATAAAAACAGAATCTACCGCTTTCTAGATACTATCTACCAAGAGGAGATAAAACAACAAATAGAGCAGTGCGTGTTTGAGCATACCAAAAAAATAATGCAAGGTGCTATCACGGTAACCTTTTATGATGTAACAACATTATACTTTGAGAGTGAGAGCGAAGATGACTTAAGACGCATAGGATTTTCCAAAGAGGGAAAACTTGCCCGTCCCCAAATACTGCTGGGATTGTTTACAACCTTAGAGGGGCATCCACTGAGCTTTGAGCTATATGAGGGAAATAAATATGAAGGGCATACTCTTGTTGATATACTGCAAAAATTCCAAACAAGATTTCATCTCAAAAACAAACCAATCGTTGTAGCTGACAGAGGAATGCTTACACATGCAAATATAGCTTTTTTAGAAAATAATGGCTACAAATATATCCTTGCCTATAAGATCAAAAATATTGACAATAATCTCAAAGAACGTATTGCAAATTTAACCTTTCTTGATAATGGAACTATTCATACAATAGAGATTGAAAAAGAGATACCCTATAAAGATGAAAATGATAAAAAACAAATACTCCACATCAAACAAAAGCTTATTCTCTCTTACTCTACCAAACGGGCCAAAAAAGATAAAAGAACAAGAGAAAAAGCATTAGAAAAAATCAAAGCAAAACTCTCAAAGAAAAATATCACCAAGAGTGACTTAAAACTCTCATACTATGCAAAATATTTGGATATTGATGATAAATGCAATATCAAATACAAACTCAATCCAGACAGAGTAATGCAAGATGAGAGACTTGATGGTATTAAAGGGTTTGCAACAAATGATTTTACACTCTCAGCCAATGATGTTATAGCACACTATCAGAATCAATATGATGTTGAGAAGGCATTTAGAATATCAAAGACAGATTTGCGCATAAGACCTATATATCATAGAATTGAAGAGAGGATAAAGGCGCATGTTCTTATTTCGTTTGTATCGTATGCTGTCTATAAAGAGTTTGAGAGAAGGTTGAAATTAGGCAATGTAAAATTTAATTTTTCTCAAAAACTGCTCCGCGATATTATTAAACATATGTTTGCTCTCAATGTCAAGGGGAAGTTCTATACTTTATCGTTTGATGAGATACAGCAAAAGGTTTATGATGCAATCAACACTTAAAAAATGTGTGTCCATATGAGAAAGTCAGGAGAGTGTTGAAGTGACATTGTATTATCGTCTGGTAAACGATGAGGTCCGCAGTTTGCTGGATTTGAAAGAACCGATTTGGTCGAAAAAGAACTTTATTGCTAAAAGTTCTTTACGACTTTGATAAAATACTTTTTTAGTATTTTATCCCTGTTACTGTTCTGACTTTGTCTATAGTCGGAGCTACAATCTCTTTTGCTTTGTGCGCACCCTGGAGGAGTATTTCTCTCACTTCGTCTTGGTGGGCGGCATAATATTCTCTTTTTTCTCTGTAGGGCCTGAAATATTCCCAGATAATATCATGCAGATAGAGTTTGAAGTGTCCGTGTCCTTCACCGCCTTTTTTATACCTTTGCTGGAGTTCTTTGCATTCATTTTCATTTAAAAAGAGTTTTGCCATATTGTACACATTACAGTTTTCATACTCTTTTGGTTCTTCCATAGGTACCGCTTCGGTAACAATTTTTTTGATTGTTTTGAGCTGTTTTTTCTCTTTACCAAATATATTGACAGTGTTGTTATAGCTTTTGGACATTTTCTGTCCGTCGGTTCCCGGAACTGTAGCAACATCTGCTTCTATTTTATATTCCGGAAGTTTAAATATATCGCCATATTCGTTGTTGAATTTTATGGCGATGTCGCGTGCAATCTCAACATGCTGGATCTGATCTTTTCCTACCGGTATAATATCAGGCTGATAGAGCAAAATATCGGCAGCCATTAAAACAGGATAGGAAAAGAGCGAATGGTTTGCGGCTATGCCTTTGGCTGTTTTATCTTTATAGCTGTGGGCACGCTCAAGCAGCCCCATAGGCGTAAAAGAAGAAAGAACCCAGTAAAGTTCCAGAACTTCTTTTACATCAGACTGTACCCAAAAAGTTGATTTTTGCGGGTCTATGCCCAGTGCCAAAAAATCTGTTGCCGACTGCATAGTCAGTTCTGCCAGTCTTTTGCCGTCTTTTACACTTGTCTGTGCATGGTAGTTTGCTATAAATGCAAAAGTGTCATTCTCTTTTTGCGCATCGACCATTTGTTTAATAGAACCAAAATAGTTTCCTATATGTAAATCACCTGAGGGTTGAATACCGGTTAAAACTCTCATTATACAATTCCTGATTTTTTAAGGCGTATTATACCCATCTCAGCTTTATTTTGCTATGATATAATTAAATATAACCAAGTCTTATGACTTTAAATTAAAGGATTTATGATGATAGTACAAATTCGTGCAAAAGATATAACTTTAACAGACGAAAAGAAAGCACATATAGAACAGGGCATTGAAAAATTTAAAAAGTTTTCTTTAGATATTACGAGAGTAAATTGTATAGTTTCTGCTGAAAGAGCAGGTGTTTTAGTGGAGTTTGAAATACATGTGGCACACTCTGCTCCTATTGTCATCAGTGAACACCACAAAGATTTGGATGCTGCCATTGATGTGGCTGTTGACCGTGCAAATAAAGCGTTACGCCGCTTACATGACAAAGTAACTGATCATAAAGGTCCTTCTATTAAAGAACTAGAACTTACAGATGTATAAAGCAGCTATATGAGATTATTATTATTTTTGATTTTCATAGTAAATCTTTCCGCATCGCAAAGTGACTATTCTCTTAGAATGGCAGTTGGCAAACCTACATTCTATTCGGCGGCTGATATAGCGCTTGGAAAGTTTGGAGCCTACAGAGATGATTTAAAAGCATATAATATAGATGGTGGTTATCTTTTGGTGAAAGATTTGTTTGAATGGCCGGTAGATTTGTACCTTAAAGGTGGGTTGACATTTTATAACGAAACGGCCCAAAAAGATGTATATGGTGCTGATATTTATATAAAAGCATATTACAATATTGATTTTTGGAACAACAGAGTGCGTTTTGGTTTTGGAGAGGGAGCTTCTTATATAAGCCGTGTTTTGGAAATAGAACGCATAGATGCTCAAAATCATAATGATAACAATTCACACTTTTTAAATTATTTGGATATAAGCCTGGATTTTGACTTGGGAAAACTTGTGAAGTATAAGCCATTAGATGAAACATATATTGGCGTTTTGTTAAAACACCGGTCAGGGATTTTTGGTTTGATTAACAATGTAAGACACGGTGGTTCAAATTATGAATCAATATACATAGAAAAAAACTTTTAGGTGTCTTATATGTATAACTGGCTTTTATGGTTTCACGTCATCTCTTTTATTTCCTGGTTTGCAGTATTGTTTTATCTGCCGAGACTTTTTGTCTATCATGTTGAAAACAGTGACAACAAAGGTTTTGTGGAGGTAGTTAAAATTCAGGAAATGAAGCTTTTTAAATATATAGGTGTGCCTTCTATGTGGGCTACACTACTTAGCGGTGCGGCACTTATTTATCTTGGCGGATGGATGAGTGCTCCATGGTTACATGCAAAGCTGTTATTCGTGCTTTTACTGGTTATAAATTTTTATTCTATGAACTTTTACAGAAAACAGCTTTTAGAAGACAGATGTACAAAAAGTGGAAAGTTTTTTAGAATGTATAATGAAATACCGACACTTTTGATGCTGGTAATAGTAGCAATGGTGGTGCTCAAACCTTTTTAAATCGGAATCGGTACTTTAGTGCCGACTGTTGTTTCTCTCTTCCTCTTTCATCTTTTTATAAAAATAAACACTCAAAGCTGTCAGTCCGATTCCACCAAATAAAAATGTAAAAGCCAGAGTATAGCTCATCTATTTGTCTCCTCTCTTTTTTGCTTTAAAAAGAAGCGGGGTTCCGCTGAAATTAAAGGCTTCACGGAGTTTGTTTGTCAGATAGCGTCTGTAGGTAAAGTGCAGACCTTTTGGCTTATTCATAACAATGGCAATTTTTGGCGGTCGTGTTTCATACTGCGTAGCATAATAGATGCGAATTACCTGTCCGTGCATACTTGGCAGGGTGTGACGGCGCAGTGCCCGCTCCAAAACTTCATTGAGTCGGGATGTTGGAATTCTTTGTGAATAGTTTTCGTTTATTTCTAAAATCATATCATGAAGTTTGTCCACTCTTTGATGGCTTTTTGCCGAAAGGGTTAAAATAGGTGCATAGGCTAAAAACTTAAATCTGTCACGCACCTCTTTGATGATTTTGTCATGCTCTTCTCTTTTGGCTATATCCCATTTGTTAAGAATGATAATACAGGCAAGCCTGTTTTGATCAACAAGTCCCGCAATTTTTTCATCCAAATCTAAAAACGGTTCACTCGCATCCAAAACCACAAGTGCCATATTTGCATTTTCAAGCATCTCTTTTGTGCGCATTAAAGCATACTTTTCAATACCGACAATTTTACCGCGACGGCGAAGTCCTGCGGTATCAACAAAGGTAAGCTGTTTGTCTTTATAAACTATGGTCTCATCTATGGGGTCAATGGTTGTACCGGCAACAGAACTTACAACAGAGCGTTCCTCGCCCAAAAGAGCATTAAGCAGGGAACTTTTTCCGACATTTGTACGCCCGATAATTGCTATTTTTATATGGTTTATATCATTTTCATCAAACTCTTTGATACGGTCATTTTGAGCAAATATCGAGTCATCTTCTACCTCTTCCTCGTCCCAGTAGATGAAACTGTCATCTTCTTCATCCTGGGAATATTGTGAGAAAAATTCTTCATCACTGAGTTCTTCTTTCTCCTCTGTGATGATTTGTATTTCCTCTGTCTCCTCTTCTTTGAGAATATCACTTTGTGGCAGTTTGTCATAGATCCAGTCGAGCAGTTCAACAGTATTTCTGTTGTGTGCTACAGAGATACCGAAGATGGCATCTGTACCAAACTCATAAAACTCCCAGAGCTTCTCTTTCATTTTGTCATTGTCTATTTTATTGACGACAAGAGCGATGTCTTTACCCATATTTTGGAGTTCATAAAAAAGTTTTTTGTCTTCATCTTCAGGCAAACCTTTGCCGTCTACCATATACAAAATAATGTCCGCTTTGTAGGCAGCTTTGAGTGACATCTCTTTTATTTTTTCAAAAAGCTCGCACCCTTTGTCAAGTCCGCCGGTATCTAAAAGTTCTGCTTCTTTGTCAATAATTACGGCTGTTTTTCGTTTGACATCCCGTGTTGTTCCTGCCAAATCAGATGTAATGGCATCACGTTTTTTTACCAAACGATTAAAAAGTGAGCTTTTTCCAACATTTGGACGGCCGATAATTGCGATTTTTTTCATGAGTGAACCTTGTAAACTTGCGAAGAATTATAAAATATTTTTGAAATTATATCTAAATTATGGTTAAATGGAGGCAGAAGCAAAAACTGCCCGTTTTATGGGCAGTAGGGAGCGTTGTTATTCAGTCGGAAACTCTTTGTCTAAATTTTCCAGTGCCTGTTTTGACTGGAATTGCTGCCAAAGGGCATTGTCATTGTTGAAACTCGAATCAACTGCTTTTTTATAGGCTTTTTTCACCTCTTGGTTGACGCTTGACTCAGGAACAGTTACAAGCATATAAATTGCACCTGATGGAGCCGTCCACATGTCTATGGGTTTTGAGCCTTTTAAATCTACTTTTGCCACCTGCTTTGTGACAGCCGTTGTAACTTTGTCCACTGTTTCGGCAGAGCCGTTTCCTGTGGCTCTCGTAAAACCTTCCATTTTGTCTTTGATTTTACTTTCAATCTGCTGTGCCAAATCAGAACGGCCGTTCATACGCGCTACCCGACGCATATGGGCAATACCTGCTGCACTTTTTTCTGCAACACCCACACCTGCATAGTAACCTGGAACATCGGGAATACAGGTCCATCTCGGAGCGGCAACACCCTCTTGTTTACACGTAAAGGTGGGTGTGTAGACTTCCTGTTTCTTTGGTTCGGTTTTTTTACTGCTACACCCTGTAATCGCTGCTGCTATCAGTGCTATTGCAATTATATTTTTCATTATTTTATTCATCATAAGGACCTTTTTATTAACATTACATGTAGTATACTACCATAAATCTTTACCCTAACTAAGGAAAACATTGAAACAGTACTATTCTTATGAAAATTTTAGAAATGATACGCAAAAACTCATTTTGGAAGTGAAAAATTTCAATGCCGATGCAATAGTATCTGTAGCAAGAGGCGGGTTTACTTTAGCGCATTGTCTGGCAGAAGGGCTTGATATTCGGGATGTGCAGAGTATAAGAACAGAGCTGTATGATGTTACATGTAAACGTAAAGAGCTGTCTCTTTTTGGAACATGCAGTTTGGCAGATGTGCAAAGAGTGCTTGTTGTGGATGATATAGCCGACAGTGGTGAAACACTTGCGTATGTCATGCAGCATTTGCAAAAAAACTTTCCTGAAGCGGTATTTAAATCTTCGACACTTTTTTATAAAAAAACGTCAATATACAAACCGGATTTTTGGATAAATGAAGCAGATGCATGGATAGAATTTTTTTGGGAGAAAGATTTCAGCCTGGCGGGTTAAGCGTCTTTGTACTTCAGTGCGGACTGTGTTGCCTGGTAAAATCTGTTTCGTAAATATATGCAGCTATATCTTGTAAAACATCTTTTTCAAAGGCAAGATTGGGCATGAGCTCGTATTTGTCAATGGCATCTTGCATGATGGAACGCTCTCCATTGGGTTTATGTACCCACTCTGCCATCTCTCTGACAAAATCTTTTTTATCAGGAAATGCATTCAAATATCTTGTACGCACTTCCATCATTGCCGGGGCTGAAACAGATTTCGTTTCAAAGTGACAGGTTGTGCAGTTGCCGTGAAAGAGCAGGGCACTGTTTTGTGAGGCTTCCAAGAAACTACATGTAAAAAAGAACGAGATGAGAAGATGTTTCACACTCTAGCCTCTAGCCTTTTTTATCATCTCATAGGCCTGATTTATCTCCTGCGTTTTGGCAGTTGCTTCTTTGATATACTCTTCGCTTTTTCCCTGAGACTTGATGATGTCAGGATGATATTGACGCACAAGCTTTCTGTAGGCTTTTTTGATGGTACTCATATCGTCATTTTTACTGACACCCAAAATCTTGTAGGCATCATCCAGTGTAGCCTGCGGACGGATATTCTTCATCATTGCTTCGAACTGGTCAAAAATAGCATGGTATTTTTGCGGATCAAAAGCAAAAGCCTCGGCAATTGTGGTGAGTACCTCTTCTTCACTTTGGGTCACTTCACCGTCTGCAAAAGCGAGCTGAATGAGAAATCCCATAAACTGCTCTTGTTGGGCTTTATTGCGTCTGAGTGCTTCTGCCAAAGCATGGGCAATCTGCTCTGTATTGTCACGGCGTTCTTTTTCTTCGTTGAAGATTTGTTTTAAAATATCTTTTGTTTTTGCAGGTTCCGGAAAGACCTTGGAAATGTCATCAAACATGATACCTACAAGCTGTGCTTCAAGGGCATCAACATGGCCGTCAGCTTTGGCAACTTTGGCAACAAGTGCGACAAAAAGACCCAGATCACTGTTTTTCAGTGATTCATACGAAACAGAAAAATTTTTAAATGTTTCTTGAGAATACTCGGCTGTGTATCTGCCGTAACTTTTAAATATATAATAAAAGACTGCCCCTAAAAGCAGAAATAAAAATAAATTGCCCATATTTTTTCCTATATTTTTATGAGATTATACAATGCTGAAGTAAATGGATATAATTGCATTCATGAATAGAATTAAAAATTTAAACAAAGGCGTACAGTATATGCTCATTGCCAGCTTGGCATTTGCAATTATGGGTGCTTTTGCCAAGCTTGCCAGCCAAAATATGAGTTCACTTGAAGTTGTTTTTTTTAGAAATATTGCCGGAGTGATACTGGTGGGTATCGCAGTGCTGAAAAAGCCTATGCAGCATACTGGGGGCAAGCCTTTTTTACTCTTTTTTCGGGGTTTTATGGGCTTTGTCGCACTGCTGGCTTTTTTTTACAATATCGCACACATTCCTCTGGGTGATGCAATGACTTACTCAAAAACATCCCCGATTTTTACAGCACTTTTTGCATGGTTTTTTTTAAATGAAAAGCTTTCTTACAAAGGATGGATTGCTGTTTTTATCGGATTTATCGGTATACTTTTTATCACGCAGCCAAGCGGAATCGGATTTTCAAAATATGATCTGCTCGGAATTTTCAGCGGGGTGGGTGCAGCACTTGCCTATACTTCTGTACGGGAATTAAAAGCCTACTATGATACCCGTGCCATTGTGCTTTCTTTTATGATTACAGGCACACTTGGTCCGGTTATTTTGTTTGTTGTTTCTCCTTATCTGAATTTTCCTGAACTTGATTTTATGCTTGCAAAGTTTGTAATGCCGCATGGCATAATCTGGTTCTATCTTTTTGCAATGGGAATTTTTGCTACGATTGCACAACTGCTGATGACAAAAGCCTACGGAGAGACAAAAGCGGGAATTGTCGGTGCTGTGAGTTATACAAATATACTTTTTTCGATACTGGTCGGTCTTTTCCTGGGAGATGCTCTTCCGTCACTGGTAACGAGTTTTGGAATTGTATTGATAGTGGTTGCGGGTATCATGGTTGCACGGGATAAGTAAGTAGAGATTAAAAAGAAAAGAGTATAATACTATATAAAATGAATAAATTATACAAATTAGGTGAAAATAATGAAACTTTTAGCAGGGCCCTGTGTTATTGAGAGCGAAGAAAATATTTTTACAATAGCAAAAGCATTGGAAAAATATCATAATGACAAGACGATAGATTTTTATTTTAAAGCGAGTTTTGACAAAGCAAACAGAACATCTTTGGAGAGTTTTCGTGGTTTGGGTATGGGAGAAGGTCTTCGCATACTCCAAAAAGTCAAAGATGATTTTGGCTATAAAGTAGTGACGGATGTGCATGAAACGATTCAGGTTGAGCCTGTTGCAAAAGTGGTAGATATGTTGCAGATTCCTGCATTTTTGTGCCGTCAAACAGATTTGCTTGTCGCGTGTGCAAAAACAGACAAAGAGATAAACATTAAAAAAGGGCAGTTTATCAACCCGCCTGATATGAAATACTCTGTAATGAAAGTATTAAAAACCCGTGGATGTGACGAAGTGAGTTATGAAAACTCCAAAAAGCACGGGGTATATTTGACAGAGAGAGGCAGTTCTTTCGGATACGGCAACATTGTTGTAGATATGCGTTCTTTGGTGATTATGAAAGAGTTTGCACCGGTGATTTTTGATGCAACACACTCTGTACAGATGCCAGGAGCGTTAGGCGGCAAAACAGGCGGTGACAGCTCTATGGTGCCACATCTTGCAAAAGCAGCGGCAGCCATCGGCGTGGACGGATTTTTCTTTGAAACACATTTTGATCCGAGTTGTGCTTTGAGTGACGGCCCAAATATGCTAAAATTAGACGAATTGGAAAGACTGATAGAAAAAATTAAAAAAATTCAGCAAATAAAATAAACAAAAGGAAATAATATATGAACTTGATTGAAGGTAAATTAAAAGTAGTAAACGGCAAAAAAATTGCCATAGTAAGTACGCGATGGAATCACTTTATAGTGGACAGACTCGTAGAAGGTGCAAAAGACGCCTTTGACCGTCACGGCGGGAATGAAGAAGATTTGACACATGTATTGATTCCGGGTGCCTTTGAGCTGCCGATGATCGTCGATCAACTCCTTGCAAGCGGAAAATATGATGCAGTTTGTGCTTTAGGAGCCGTAATACGCGGTTCTACACCGCATTTTGACTATGTTGCGGCTGAAGCGACAAAAGGGATTGCAAGCATGAGTCTGAAGTACCAAAAACCGGTTTCATTCGGTCTTTTGACAACAGACACGATTGAACAGGCGATAGAGAGAGCCGGAACAAAAGCCGGGAACAAAGGCTTTGAAGCGATGACGGTTGTGATTGAGATGTTAGATTTATATGAGGTGCTGTAATGGCTACTCGTCAACAGGCACGCATGGCTGTAGTCAGCCTTCTGTACGCATACGATTTGGGCAACGGCAACACTTCCGAACACTCTGCTGAAATTCTTGAAGAGAAAAAAATCAGAAACAAGCAAAAAGATTTTGCTCTAGGTCTGTATGAAGGTGTGATGGAGCATATTGAAGCGATTGACAAAGCTATTATCGAACATCTCAAAGAGTGGGATTTTGAACGCCTTGGTGCCATTGAACGTGCAACATTGCGACTCGCTACGTATGAAATTCTTTTTAGCGGTCTTGATTCTGCCGTAGTTATCAATGAAGCGGTTGAAATTACAAAATCATTTGGAACAGAACAGTCTCCAAAGTTTATCAATGGTGTTTTGGATGCAATAGCCAAAGACAAAAAGGCATAAACAGAGATGACAAAGATACTCTGGTTCGGTGTTTTATTTGCAACATTTTTATCTGCATCAGTCAATTACAAACAAACAAACAATTGTCTGAAGTGTCACGGAGGGATTGAACACATACGGGCGCCTGAATCCGGCATGGCAAAAGCGATTGCAAAAAAAGCAGCCAAAGCAGGGTATCCGAAAAACAGCTGTATTGTCTGCCACGGAGGCAACCCGGCAACAAAACATAAAAACAAAGCCCATAAAGGAACTCTGAAATACTTTTTGTCCCATGAAGGCCCCAAAGAGTTTTATCCGGCACCGGGAAGTACCTGGGTCAACAAAAATACCTGTGGAATGTGTCACAAAGAAGAAGTCTCAGCGCAAATGAACTCTCTGATGATGACAGAACAGGGAAAAATCCAGGGAGCACTTTGGAGTTTTGGCGGCAAAGAGGGATACAACCATACAGTAGGCACATATCAAACAAAAAATCCGACAGATATTCATGCCAGACTTGGTACAAAAAAGTATCAGGAGTATATGCAAAAACTCTCAAAAATGGAACCGCAGGCATTTCCTAAGGAGATGACGCAGTTGCCGCCCGCTCCAACAGCACAAGAGGTTGAAAAAGACCCTTCTCTGGCTGTCTATACCTATTTGCGCCAAGAGTGCCTGCGTTGCCATACAGGAAGCAAGGGGCGTCAAAAAAGAGGTGATTACCGAGGTATAGGCTGTGCAGCCTGTCATATCCCCTATTCAAACGAAGGCTATTATGAGGGCGGTGACAAAAGTATATCACATAAAGAACGGGGCCATTTGCTTGTACATCAGATACAGTCATCACGCGAAACAAAAGTTACGGTGCACAAACAGAGTTATTCGGGCATTCCGACAGAGACATGTTCTACCTGTCATAATCGCGGAAAACGCATAGGTGTTTCGTATCAGGGACTGATGGAAACTGCTTATAAGGCAACTTTTGACAAAGAGGGAAATCCCCAGCCAAAATTGCATACCAAACGATATATTCATATGCAGGGAGATGTGCATTTTAAAAAGGGAATGCTGTGTCAGGATTGCCACACATCCAATGATATGCACGGAGACGGTTTTTTAAGTGGAGCCAATGCCGGCGCTGTAGAGATAGAGTGTCAGGACTGCCACGGAACAACAAAAAAATATCCATGGGAACTGCCATTGGGTTACAGTGACGAGTTTAAGACATCTCCACAGACAGGGGAAGCCAGAGGCGTTACAAAGACGATGGCAGAGTACCTAAAACAGGGAAGTGTCAATAATCCGGATGAGGGTTATCTGCTCTCAGCAAGGGGAAATCCTCTGATACATGCAACCAAAAAAGGCAATGAAGTCATAATGCATTTGGCAAGCGGAAAAGATGTAGTGCTCAAACCGCTCAAACTGCTTAAAAAAGAGGAAAAGCTCTCAAAAGCAGGACTGCTGGCAATGGACAAGATTACAGCACACAATGACAGGCTTGAGTGTTACACCTGTCATGCAACCTGGGCACCGCAGTGTTACGGATGTCATGTGAAAATTGACTACAGCGGCGGAAAACAAAACCCTGATTATCTGCAGTCCTCCCATGATCATGATATACACGGACAAACAGGTATTATGCGAAAATCATTGAAAAAATATCTGGTTGACGGACAGGTGACCGAAACAAGAAGTTTTTTACGCTGGGAAGATCCGGCTCTGTCTCAAAACGGAGAAGGACGAATAAGCCCGACTATTCCGGGATGCCAAACTACCATCACTGTTATAGGAAAAGACGGAAAAGCGCTACTTCAAAATCATATATTTAAAATACCAAATGTCGAAGGCGCAGGAGCTGAAGGTCAAAATGCCATTGATATGGCACCGATTCAGCCTCATACAATTCAAAAAGAACCAAGAAGCTGTGAAAGCTGTCATGCTATGAAAAAAGCACTTGGGTACGGTATAACAGGTTCGCAAACAACATTTGATCCTTCTGTGGATACCATAGTCGATATCATGAGTGCTGATGGGAAAATTATGCCGACGATTGTAGATGAGCAGATTCCTGCCATACCAAATTTACATTTTGACTACTCAAAATTTTTAGATGAAAACGGAACGCAACTGCAGACTGTCGGACATCACTGGAAACTTTCACAGCCTCTGAGTCAGGCACAGATTGATAAAACAGACAGAGCCGGAGCATGTATAGCCTGTCACCAAAGTATACCCGAAGGAAATCTGGCAGTTTCCGCAATGGCACATATTGCAGAGATGGCAAATGTCAATATAGACAACAAAGAGCATGCAGGCATTTTACATAAAGTTTTAAATTTAGCTGCATGGCTTCAGGTAATTCTGGGTGTATTTATTGGTATGCTTGCAATGTATATTTTTTATAGGCTTTTTATCAAAAAGAAGTCTATCAATTCACGAAACAGAGGATGGAAATAATGAAATATTTTTTACTGTTGCCAATACTTTTAAATGTTACTCTTTTTGCAAATGATATTATTATAAAAGAGAGTGCAAAGAGTGTTGATGCAACAATACAAAAGATAAAAGAGATTGTGACAAAAAAGGGTTTGCGTGTTTTTACTGTAGTTGATCATCAGGCAAATGCAAAACATATCGGTATGCAAATGCGAAGCAGTAAACTGATCATTTTTGGCAATCCTAAAATAGGGACACAGTTGATGCAGCAGGATGTTGTAACAGGTGTTGATTTGCCTATGAAAATTCTTGTCTACCAAGACAGAGACAAAAAGGTGAAAGTTGCCTACAGAAACGGAAGTTGGCTCAAAGAAGAACATCCGTTACTCTCAGATAAACTGGTGCAAAAAATAGATAATGCACTTGATAAAATTACAAACAAAGCGATACAATGAGTAGACTGACAAAAGAAGAAGCCCTTGATTTAATCCGTCATGCAGACTTAAAAGAGTTAGGACGCATGGCAACACAAAGAAAAAAAGAGTTGCACCCAAAAGGAATTACAACCTTTGTCATTGACAGAAACATTAACTACACAAATATCTGTTGGGTAGACTGTAAGTTTTGTGCCTTTTACAGACATGAAAAAGATGCGGATGCTTATGTGCTGACCTTTGATGAGATAGATGCAAAAATAGACGAACTCTTAGAAATCGGCGGGACGCAGATACTTTTTCAAGGCGGTGTGCATCCAAAACTCAAAATAGAGTGGTATGAAGATTTGGTGGAACACATTCATCAAAAATATCCGACGATTACGATTCACGGATTCAGTTCCATCGAGTTGGACTTCATCGCCAAAGTTTCGCGTATCACTATTCAAGAAGTTTTGGCACGTCTTAAAGCAAAAGGGCTGGCTTCCATCCCGGGTGCGGGGGCTGAGATACTTTCAGACAAAGTGCGCGACATTATTGCACCCAAAAAGATAGACGCTGAGGTCTGGGTGGATGTGCACAGACAGGCACATAAACTCGGTATAATGAGTACGGCGACAATGATGTATGGAACTGTTGAGAGTGATGAAGACATCATAAAACATTTGGATATGGTGCGAAATCTGCAGGATGAAACGGGAGGATTTCGTGCTTTTATTATGTGGAGTTTTCAGGGAAAAAACACGGAACTGCTGCGTCTGATTCCCGATATGGAAAAACCTTCTTCTAACAGATACTTACGCTTGTTGGCTGTTGCCCGTCTCTATCTTGACAATGTGCCAAACATTCAAAGCTCCTGGGTTACACAGGGTCCATATATCGGTCAGATGGCACTCAAATTCGGGGCAAATGATTTGGGAAGCACGATGATGGAAGAAAATGTCGTCAGTTCAGCCGGTGCAGCTTACCATATGGCAAAAGAGGAGATGGTACATCTCATCAAAGATCTGGGTGAAATACCGGCTGTAAGAAATACGGCATATGAGACGTTAGAGATATTTCAATAATGAAACTTTTTTTTATAATATTAGCAATAGGACAGATAATTATGGCAGCACAAATAGACTATATAGAAGTAAAAGGGATCAAAGTCCCGCTTATTTTTGAACAGGACACAAGACTTCCCCTCGTCAATACGCAGATTGTGTTTACAAACAGCGGAACGATAACAGATACAAAAATACCGGGATTGGCAAAATTTTCTTCAAAACTTCTCAATGAGGGAACAAAAAAACTGGGTTCAAACGGCTTTTCTGAGGAGCTTGAATCACGGGCGATTCATATATCTGCAAATACAGGCAGTGAGACTTTTGTCATAGAAGTCAGTTCACTCAAAGATGAATTTGAAAATGCTACAAAATTTTTAAATACTCTGCTCAAGGATCCAAACTACAGTGAGGCAGCGCTTTCCAAAGTCAAAACAATGACGCTTGGAGCCCTGAGCCGTAAAGAGAATGACTATGATTATGTTGCATCAAATGAACTCAAAAAACTTCTTTTTCCAAACACCCCGCTGGCACAGCCTGCATCGGGTACGGTAGAGAGCGTAAAAAGCATAGAACTAGACGATGTAAAAGAGTTTGTGAAGCAGCATTTGGTTGTGGCACGTGCTATCATTGTTATAGGCGGTGATCTTGATATAAAAGAAGTCAAAGAAAATATGGCAAAAATTTTAAACACACTGCCAAAAGGCAAAAGTGAACCTCTGCCGCATTTTCAAGCGAGTGACAAGCCAAAAGAGAGTATTTTAAAACGAGAGACAGAACAGGCATATATCTATTTCGGCTCACCGTATAATATGGCCGTAAATGATGAGGAGTATTACAAAGCCAGAGTGGCAACATTTATACTCGGTACGGGTGGTTTTGGCAGTCGTCTAATGGAAGAGATTCGTGTCAAACGCGGACTTGCCTACTCCGCCTATGCGCGTGTACATGTAAACAAGTCTGTTTCATACCTAGACGGATACCTGCAAACCAAACTTGACTCAATGGATGAGGCGAAAAAAACAGTCATAAATGTTATTTCCGAATTTGTTCACAAAGGTGTAACCAAAGAAGAACTTGAACAGACAAAGAAATTTCTTCTCGGCAGTGAACCGTTACGGGTAGAAACAATGAGTCAGCGACTCCAACGCACCTTTATGGACTACTACAAAGGCTTTCCTCTGAACCACTCAGAAACAGAACTGCAAAAAATTAAAAAATTAAAGCTCAAAGATTTGAATGATTTTGTAAAAAAACATACAGAAATTCTAGAGCAGAGTTTTGCGATAGTTACGAAGTAGTTCTATGACACTCATAGGGCAAATAGACAGAATTCTTTTTGAATCCGAAGGTTTTTTTATCGCTGTTTTAAAAAGTGGTGAGAAAATCAGCGGGACCTATTTTGAGAGTGATGTTGAGAGCATTAAAGGTTCTGCTATTACGCTTGAAGGGGAGTGGGTTGAGCATAAAAAGTATGGAAAAACTTTTAAGTTTGAGACACTCAAAGTCAACCAGAACGAACTCTTTTTCTTTTTAAATAAAATCATCAAAGGTTTTACAAAAAAACTCTCTGCCGATTTGATTGAGCATTTCGGTGCAGAAGCCCTTGTTGAGATTTTGGACAATGACATTGAAAAACTGCTGGAATTTAAAGGCATTAAAGAAAAACGCCTCAAAAAGATTCAGGCTTCATGGAAACAGTTTCGCTCTATGCGTCGGCTGGGAGAGTTTTTAAGCCCTTATGACGTGACGCCGGCACTGCTTACGACTATTGCCACAGCGATGAAGGATGTGGATGAGCCCTGCACAAAAATCAAAGAAAATCCTTACATCCTTACAAATATCAACTCCATAGGCTTTAAACGTGCGGATGAACTTGCCTTGAAAATGGGCGTAACACCTGAGAATGAGCAGCGTATCAGTTCGGCGATGGATTATGTGTTGTTAAATTATTGTGAGGCACAGGGAAACAGTTGCATAAGCAAAGAGGTGCTTTTTGGCGGGCTGGATGAACTGCTTGGGTTTGTCAACAAACAAAACCTGTATGAAGCGGCTTTGGTGGAGCGGGTAGCTGAGCAGAGCATTGTGATTATGAAAAATGAGCGGGTTTCTCCTGCACGGCTGTATGATGCAGAGAAGTTTTTGTATGATGATTTTACAACGCGAGCAAAACTTGACAGTGGAGGATTTGTCAAAGACCTTGAGGGCTTTTTGGCTGAAACCTCTTTAAAGCTCGGAGAGCAGCAAAGAAGTGCCGTTGAGATGATAAACAACGGAGCCTCTTTGCTCTTTTTAGTCGGGTACGCAGGAACGGGAAAGAGCACGACAAGTAAAACAATCTTAGAACTACTCAACACCCGGTATGACAAAAAAGAGATAATTACCTGTGCTTTGAGTGGCATAGCTTCCCAGCGTATCAGCGACACAACTGGTTTTGAGTCCGCTACCATACAGTCACTGCTGGTCAAACATGAAGGGAGTGATAAATTTCCCTATTCGGTTGTATTGATTGATGAAGCCTCTATGATAAACTCTTCATTATTTGCACGGGTGATGCACAAGATTTCAAAAAAGGCCATTGTAATTATTGTCGGAGATGATGCGCAGTTGCCTCCTATCGGAGCGGGAAATGTCTTGAGTGATGTACTGACGCTTGAACTTGCCCCCACTGTGAAACTGACGCAGATTTACAGACAGAGTGAAGAACAGGCAATTACCCTCATCGCCAACCAAATCCGTCAGGCAGAGATTCCGGAGTATCGGCAAAAATATGAAGATTTTGAGTTTGTCGATGTCAGCATACAAAACTATTATGCCCTGAAAAACCAGCTCTCACAAGAGGAACTCAAACACCTCAGAGATGACAACTCTCAACAGATTATTGCCGAGATTATTCACCGGGTTGTTGCCTCCATTGAAAAAGCCAGATACCGACTCAGTAACAAGCAGATAAAAGAGTACCTGAACTATTTTCAGGTAATTACACCTATGAAAGGCGGTATTTTAGGATCAAACAATCTCAACAAAGTTTTGCAGGAGTATTTCAATCCCAATCCGAAAAAGTGTGTCAAACGCGGGGAGCTGGAATTTCGTCTGATGGACAAGGTTGTGCATACGAAAAATGAAAATATGGTTTCTTGGAGTGCAGAGGGATTCAAAGAGGGCGAAGAGGCAAATGAGCGGAGAATTTTTAACGGGATGAGCGGACTGCTTTTTAAGATTGATGAAGAAGAGGAGCAGGTCTTTGTCTTTTACCCAAATGAGAATGTCGTGGTCCGTTATGAATATGAAGAACTCAAATCACATCTGATGCTCTCATATGCGCTTACCATCCATAAAGTACAGGGCATGGAGTATGACATTGTCGTTATTCCTATGAGTTTTACGCATTACATTATGCACAATACCAAGTTAATATACACCGCTATTACAAGAGCAAAACACAAATGTATCGTCATAGGCGAGGGTGGAGCATTTGAGAATGCCTGCAGACGGGTTGATGTGACAAGAAGAGATACCGTCCTGCTCGAATTACAATAACTTATCTGTGTAATTGTGCTAAAATATCTTAGAGTAACTTTTTCGGAACCTAGGTTTTAGTCTGGAAAACACAAGGCCCGCACTACAGAAAAAAATTTAGTTTTTTTCTAAGTTACGCTTTAGCGTTAAAAGTAGGGGTTCCGAAAAGCTTTAACTTAATGGCTTTGTGGCCTAAAAGGAGAAACTGATGGACTATCAACAGATACTGCAAGATATTGAGATTGAGATACAGCCTTTGTTTGGAAAAGGAAAAGTGGCTGATTATATTCCTGCACTTGCAGAGGTTGATGCAAAGCAGTTTGCGATGAGCATTACCCTTTTTGACGGGAGTGCTTATCATGTAGGTGCCTCAGAGACACTTTTTTCCATACAGAGTATTTCCAAAGTTTTTACCTTTACCATGGCTTTAAAATATCTCGGTGCAGAGCTTTACAAGCGTGTCAGCCGTGAACCCTCGGGAAACCCTTTTAACTCTCTTGTGCAACTCGAATATGAAAACGGGATTCCCCGAAATCCTTTTATCAATGCGGGTGCGATTGTCATAACAGATACACTTATAAGCCATTATAAAAAAGATACGCTTGCCTTTGACGCGATAGTAGATTTTATACGCTCTATTGCCGATGATGCAAGTATCAGCATGGACGCAGTCGTGGCAAGTTCAGAAATGCAGCATGCCTACAGAAATCTGGCACTGACAAATCTGATGAAAAGTTTTGGCAATATTGACAATGAAGCGATAACACTGGTGCAGACCTATTTTAATCACTGTGCCTTGGAGATGAATACCAAAATGCTCTCACGCTCTATGCTCTATCTTGCCAATCACGGCATAGATCCGATAAACAGCAAAACCTATATCACCAAAGCACAGGCAAAGCGTATAAATGCCGTAATGCTGACCTGTGGGCATTATGACGCCTCGGGAGATTTTGCTTTTAAAGTCGGTGTTCCGGGAAAAAGTGGTGTGGGTGGGGGAATAGTTGCTGTCATTCCCCAGAAAATGGGCATCTGTGTCTGGTCGCCCGCTTTGAATGGGCAGGGAAACTCACTCATAGGTACAAAAGCACTGGAACTGTTTACAACAAAAACAGGTGTTTCAATTTTTTAAAGGAGGAAATTATGCTGTTTGATAAATCTGTCAAAGCGGTATTGTGTGACATCGGCGGTGTACTGTATGTGGGAAATACTCCCATAAAAGGTGCAGTTGAAGCAGTCAAAGCTATCAAAAAAGACTATCCCGTACGTTTTTTGACAAATACCACGCAAAAGACTTCTGTACAGGTTGTTCAAAAACTCCAAAAAATGGGCTTTGACATTCAGAATGAAGAAATCATCACAGCACTTGATGTGACAAAAATGTTTTTAGAAAAAGAGAAAAGTTCTGCGGAGTTTTTACTCACGGATGATGCCCTTGCTTTTTTTGACGACCTGAAATTATATGACAAAAAATATGTCGTTGTCGGAGATGCACAGGAAAACTTCAACTATAAAAATCTCAACCGTGCATTTAGAAAACTGATGGAGGGGGCTTCTCTGCTTGCTATTGCAAAAAACAGATATTTTAAAGATGCGGACAACGAACTGAGTATGGATGCAGGATGTTTTGTAAGTGCTTTGGAATATGCCAGCGGACAGGAAGCCTCACTTATAGGCAAACCAAGCAAAGAGTTTTATCATTTGGCCTGTGCGGCTTTACATGTAAGCCCAAATGAATGTGTGATGATAGGCGATGACATAGAGAGTGACATCAAAGGGGCACAGGATGCCGGCATAAAAGCGGCTCTTGTGCAAACAGGCAAGTTCTCAAAAACAGATTTGTCTCTGGGTATCAAGCCTGATTATATATTTGCGTCTCTTGGGGCTATTTTGTAGCCTTGTCGACACTGTCCATTACTTTGTTGACAACAGGTGCAATGTAAGACATAGCAGAGTCATCTTCTACTTCTTTTTGTAACTCTTCTTTTGTATTGATTGTTTTGATGTCAGTGATTTTTTTGTTTAAGAGCGTCACAACAACAATTTTGGTTGTATCTACGCTTTTTCTATAAGGTGCAGCGAGGGCTTTGTCATCTAAAAGCAGTACGATATGTTTGAAGTCTTTAAGTCCCGGTAAAATAAAGAGACTTCTGATAATGGAAGGTGCAGCACTTACATCTGCTACAAACTGTACATGATGCTCTTGCAGATATGTAGGTTTTTGTGTGTCAAAAAAGTCGTTACATGTATGCGCAGGCTCTTTGTCAAAAGCAAAAATTACTTTGTATGTGTCTGCGTTTAAGCTGTGCTCTTTGCCAAACTGATCTTTGAGATGCAAATCTGCCAAACTCTTTCCAACAACAAGTTTCGGTTCTACATTTTTGTTTTCATCACTTTTTGAGCTACAGCCCAAGAGTAAAAAAGTTGCCAAAAGTCCAATAATTATATTTTTCATATATCTTCTCCGTATTTTATGCTTTTTTCGGAACCGGTACTTCATAAAAGTCAGACTTTTATACCCTAACAGTCGGCACTAAAGTACCGATTCCGATTTGGAACCCGTACTTTAGTGCGGGCTTTGTATTTTTGAAGCCTAGGTTACAGAAAAAAATTTAGTTTTTTTCTCAGTTACACTTTAGCGTTAAAAGTACCGATGCCGAAAAATCAATTATGTTTCAGCATTATAGGCAAAAGTGGTTAATGAAAACTATAAGTAAAAATAGAGTAGAATTTTATGAAATAAAATTAAGGAAATGCAAATGGCATGGGCGACAGCAAGACATATACTTGTAGATAGTGAAGAAAAATGTAATGAACTCAAACAAGAGATACAAAACGGAGCAGATTTTGCAGAAATTGCAAAAGCAAACTCTACATGTCCTTCTTCGGCAAACGGTGGTGATTTGGGGCAGTTCGGACCGGGACAGATGGTGCCTGAATTTGACAAAGCGGTATTTAGCGGAGATGTCGGTGTTGTGTACGGACCGATTCAAACACAGTTTGGATACCATCTTTTAGAAGTAACAGGCAGAGGATAGGTTATGAGTACACCGGTAAAAGCAGCTGCAATTCAGATGAGTATGAGCGAAGATAAAAATGCCAATGTTTTAAAAGCTGAGCAGTTTGTCCGTGAAGCTGCTGCTGAGGGTGCACAAATCATACTTTTACCGGAACTTTTTGAAGGGCTCTACTTTTGCAAAGATATGGATGAAAAATACTTTGCATGGGCACAGCCTTTAGAAAATAACGCACTGATACAACATTTTGCAGCTTTGGCAAAAGAGCTGCAGATCGTTGTCTTAGTGAGTTATTTTGAAAAAGCCAAAAAGGAGTATTTTAATTCGCTTGTTGTCATTAATGCAGACGGAACGGTGATGGAGAATTACCGAAAAACACACATTCCAGACGGTCCGGGTTATGAAGAGAAGTTTTATTTCAAACCGGGAGACACAGGCTTTAAAGTCTATGAGACAGTCTACGGAAAAATAGGTGTAGGCATCTGCTGGGACCAGTGGTTTTGTGAAACAGCACGGGCATTGACACTGATGGGTGCAGAGATTATTTTTTATCCGACGGCTATAGGCAGTGAACCTGAAATCGGGTTAGACTCCAAAGAACACTGGCAACGGGTGCAGATGGGGCATGCCGCGACAAATACGGTACCGGTTGTCGTTGCAAACCGTACAGGAGAAGAGAAAGGAGAAAGCTGTGAATTGACTTTTTACGGTTCTTCTTTTATCACAGATTATACCGGCGCAAAGATTGCCGAAGCTTCACATGACAAGGAAGAGATAATTTACGGTGAATTTGACCTGGTAGAGAATGCCAGACAGAGAGAATACTGGGGACTTTTACGGGACAGACGTCCGGAGATGTATTACCATTCTAAAATTTGCTCAAAATAAGCTCTGGTAAATCTTCAAGCTTTGCACTTGTTACATTTTGAAACTGAGTGCGGTTAAAAGTCTGTTGACGTTTTGCTAGTTGTGCCGTATGCGTTGCAATGAGTGAGAGCATTTCATCTTTTTCGATTTTTCCGTCTAAAAAATCAAGCACTTCTACTATGCCGATAGCTCCCATGGCATGCGGTGCTCTTGTGTACTTTTGTTCCAAAAAACAGACCTCGTCGATCAGTCCTTTTTTGTACATTTTTTGTGTTCTTTTTTCGATGCGTTGGCGCAAAATGTCTCTTTCTACATCAATATTGTAAATCTGCAAATCTGTAATGACAGGCTTTGGAGGGTTTTGGTTAAACCATTGGCTTGGTGTGATGCCTGAAGCCTCATAAATCAAGAGTGCTTTTTCTATGCGGTATTTGTCATGCGGGGCTATTTTTTGCATATACGCTGTATCAATCTTTGTTAAAAAATCATACGATGCCTGCAAGTCTTGGAGTCTCTCCTTTACATGTAAGCGATGCTCTGCGTTAATGTCCGGCAAGGCTGAAAGCCCGTCAAGCAAAGATTTGAGGTAAAAAGAGGTGCCGCCGACGATGACGAGATTTTTGTTTTCCTCTTTACATGTAAGGCATACTTTTTTATACAAATCTATAAAAATATCAACACTGAAATATTCATTGACAAAAAGTTCATTGATACCGTAATGTTTGATTTGTGCAAGCTCTTCTTTGGATGGTTTTGCCGAGACGATATCTATCTCTTTGTAGATACTCAAAGAGTCTATGGAGAGAATGCAGGCATTTGTCTGCTGTGCAACGCTTATGGCCAAGTCACTTTTTCCAGAGGCAGTGGGCCCTATAATGGCAATCTGTTTGAAACTCATTTTTCTTGATCGATTATTTGCGCGTCTTGCGTTGTTTCATCACTGAGCAGTTTAGGTTCGTTTGTGGGTGAAATATTGCCACTGAGTGCTTTAATGAGTTCACTCTCCTGTTCTTTTCCCAGTTTGCCGCTGGCAACAGTGTCTATGATTTTTTCGGCTATGCGCATTTTTGTCATATTTTCCTGCTGATGAAAATATTTGTCGAGGTTGTCCTGGTAGGCTCTGAGTTTGTCATCATGTCTGCGTTTAAAATAGAGGTAAACAAAGTAAGCAGAAATTACCAGGAGCAAAAAAAGTATGAGCAGCAGATAGCGTTTTATCTCCATAGCATCCTGACGCTCCAAGTCACGCAGTTTTGCCTCAAAAGCCTCTTTCTCTTTTGCCTGGGCCAAAAGCATTTTTTCTTTTTGTGCAGCTGCTTCGAGTTTTATTTTTTCAAGTAACTGTGCTTTTTCCATTTTTGCCAGAGTAGTCTGTGCATTGATTTTTGCCAGCTCCTGCTCTTTTTGTGCATCAATTTGTTTGAGCTGTACCTCTTTTGTATCGGCAATTTTTGCTTCAAAAGCTTTTTTTTGTGCAAGCTGTTTTGCAGCAAGCTCTTCTTTGGATTCAGTGAAATTACAGGCACTGAAAAAGAGGAGCAGAAAAAGGAAAATAGTAAATTTCATAATTGAATAAACCTTATTGTTTTGTTGATTTGCAGAGTAATTATACCAAACTTAATAACTTTGTAAAGCCTTATGGTGTAAACTCAAACAAAAAGATTTATTATGAAACAGTACAATCATATATATACAGGTTTGGATGGTTTTGACAGCTTTTTGCAAGAAGCAGCCATTGATGTAAATCAAAAAAATATTTTAATTCAACTGTTTAGCTCTTTGGAGTCAAAAGAGGCACTGCAAAAAACCGCTGCAGAGATATATGCGGTTTTTACAGATGCGGTACTCATTGGTGCTTCTGCTGCAGGAGAGATTGCCAACGGAGAGATGATAGACAGCAGTACGGTTGTCAGTATAACACTTTTTGAAAAAACAACGCTGCATGCACATTATGAAAAAGCAGAGAACTCTTACACACTCGGGCACTCTTTGTCAAAAAAGATTTTTGACAAAGAGACAAAATGTGTCATTACCTTTTTGGACGGTCTGCAGCATAACGGAGAGGAGTATCTTGAAGGACTCTCCTCCTGCAATTTTAATCATGCGGTCATTGCCGGAGGTATGGCTGCAGATATGCTTCATTTTCAACAAACCTATACAGTTTTTGAAGACAAAGTATTTGACGGTGGTGCGGTATGTGTTGCTCTGCAAGGAGAAGCACTGGAAGTGTTTCAGGATTATAATCTGGGTTGGAGAGCTGTCGGTCCGACGTTTATTATTACAAAATCCGAAGGCGCAAGAGTATATGAAATCGATCACCGTCCAATCAAAGATGTGTATGCCGAAGTGCTTGGTGATTTCGCCGTGGACAATATGCCGGCTTCAACGATAGAATTTCCGCTTATCTGTCAGGAAAAAGAGATGCCTGTCGCAAGATCCATGCTGAGTGTGTTTGATGATGGAAGTCTATTGTACGGCGGTAATTTGGCGGAGGGAGAAGAGGTGCGTTTTGGCATAGGCAGCAGAACTCTTGTGAACCAGTATACTCTCAAAGAAGACATACCGGATACAGACTCTTTGCAGGCCTGCTTTATCTACTCCTGTATTGCAAGAAAACAGTTTTTGGACAAAGAGCTTGAGAAAATATTTCGCTTGCTTGAAAACATTGCACCAACCAGCGGTTTTTTTACCTTTGGAGAGTTTTTTTTAAATGAAAAAAAAGCAAGACTGCTCAATATCACGACAACAATTTTATTTTTGCGTGAAAAGGGGACCCAAACACGCAAGCATACGCTGAATGAAAAAAGAAAACTGAAAAACAGTTCCAAAACAGACAGTGCCCTTTTTAATCTGATTGACTATGTGACAACTGAACTCAAAGAAAAAGAGAGGCACTTTAAAGCTTCAAAGTTTAAACTTGACGAGTTTTTAAAAGCGCTTGACAGTGTTGTTATTATTTCAAGAACAGACACTCTGGGAAACATTACCTATGTGAATGAACGTTTTGAAGAGGTGAGCGGGTATAAAAAAGAAGAACTTATCGGTCAGTCGCATAGTATTGTCCGTGATCCGAATGTGCCTGATGAGGTCTTTGCCGAGATGTGGAGAGAAATAAAAAAAGGAAATATCTGGCAGGGAGAGTTTGCCAACAGGGCAAAAGACGGCAGCAGTTACTATGTCAAAAGCTCTATTATCCCCATTCATGATGAAAATAATGAAATTATAGAATATATGGCAATTCGTGAAGATGTAACCTCTTTGGTGGAGAGTAGAAAAAAGGCTGAAGCGGCCGAAACAGCACAGGCTATGTTTTTGGCAAATATGAGTCATGAAATCAGAACACCGATGAACGGCATTTTGGGCTTTACGGAGCTGCTGAGTAAAACACGGCTGGATGCGACACAGGAAAAATATCTTAATGTTATCAGCAGTTCGACAAAAACGCTGCTCAATATTGTCAATGATATCTTAGACTCTTCAAAAATAACCAACAATAAAATCTCACTTGAAAAGGTGCCGTTGAATCCTTTTGTGGAATTTGCAACAACCTATGAACTGCTCAAGTCGGTAGCAGATGAAAAAGGCCTGCAATATACACTTGAAATTGACAATGCCATCTCTGCATGTGTGTATAGTGACACTACCCGCCTGCGACAGGTCATGATAAATCTGCTCTCAAATGCCATTAAATTTACTCCCGAATGCGGTACTGTGAAGTTCAGTATATCTTTGGTCAGTGAAACTGAGACACAGCAAAGAGTCCATTTTAGTATCAAAGACAGCGGTATTGGCATTGCACAGGACAAACTTGAAGAGATATTCAAGCCTTTTGCCCAGGCAGAAACATCGATAACGAGGAGATTCGGAGGAACAGGGCTGGGTTTAAGCATCAGTGCCGATCTACTTCATGTATTTGGCAGTGAACTGCAGGTAGAGTCGGTTGAGGACAAAGGCAGCGAATTTTTCTTTTATTTGGATTTTGATCTGTGTAATGCAGAGGAAGAAACACTTCAAGAAGAGAATATATATGGAGAGTGTCAGGAAGAGGGGGTATGTGACAAGCTCTCTTTAGATGTACTTGTTGCAGAAGATTATGAAATAAACAGAATGTTGATAGAATCGATCTTTAAAAAATATATAAATGTGACACTTGAGTTTGCACATAACGGGAAAGAGGCTGTCGACAAAGTGGCACAAAACGAGTATGATCTGGTTTTTATGGATATAAACATGCCGGTGATGAATGGTCTTGAAGCGACAAAACTTATACGCAAAGAACTGCAGTCTGATGTTGCCATTGTGGCACTGACGGCAAATGCCATCAAAGGAGACCGGGAAAAATTTCTTGCCTGCGGTATGAATGAGTACCTGAGCAAGCCGATAGACAGTGCGGAACTCGAAACAATTTTGTCAAAATACTCAAAACAACACAGAGATGCCATACAGGTAGATATAGAAAAAATCTTACTGCAGGTAAATAAAAAAGTAGGTGTCAGCAAAGAGGTCGGATTAAAACTTTTGAAATTGTTTTTAGAGAGTCTGCATGAGCTTGTACCTCTTCTTGAAGATGCCTTTGTAAAAGAAGACAACAAAAAAATATATGAGACGGCACACAAAATAAAAGGTGCGGCAGGGGCACTTTTCCTTGAGGAACTCTATACCCTTAT
The DNA here is from genome assembly GCF_020410885.1 of Sulfurimonas sp. SWIR-19. GTDB lineage: Bacteria > Campylobacterota > Campylobacteria > Campylobacterales > Sulfurimonadaceae > Sulfurimonas > Sulfurimonas sediminis. The sequence goes on from NZ_CP084578.1 coordinate 383,767, forward strand.
GCAAGAGACAGAAAAGAGTGCATTGGAAGAAAATGCTTTGGAACACAAAAACAAAATAGAAGTGCTTTATGAATATATTGAAGCATTTGAAACAGGAGTTGCACAATATCATTAAAATTTAAATCACATTTGGGTAGAATATAGACAAATAGAGAGATGAGGTTTGATTTGCAAAGAGTAATACAAAAAGCAAAAGATTTTAATGAACTTGTGATGTTTGAACACTCCATCTTTTCCCTGCCATTCATTTTTATAGCGATGATAGTGGCAGCGGATGGTTGGTTTGGTTTATGGCTTTTGGTTCTTGGCGTTTTGGCGGCACTCAGTGCGAGAAACTTTGCTATGGGTGTGAACCGTTATGCTGATCGTGATATTGATGCAAAAAACCCAAGAACAAGCAGCCGTCCGAATGTAGACGGCAGACTTGACAGGGGAAGCATACTTATATTTATAATTGTCAATGCCCTTATTTTCATTGCCGTAGCCTATATGATAAATTCTCTTGCCTTTGCTCTGAGTATTCCTATTTTGTTTGTTTTGGCGGCATACTCCTACTTTAAGCGTTTCTCCTCTTTGGCACATGTGGTTTTGGGTGTAGCACTTGGACTGGCCCCGATTGCCGGAGTGGTTGCGGTCAATGCGGCGATACCTTTATGGTCTGTCCTGCTCTCTTTGGGTGTCATTTTTTGGGTTGCAGGGTTTGATCTGCTCTATTCTTTACAGGATATAGATTTTGACAAAGACAATGATTTGTACTCCATTCCGTCGCGTTACGGAGCAGATGCAACACTCTTCATTTCTGCTCTTTTTCATGCCCTGGCTGTTTTGTTCTGGCTGCTTTTTGTATGGGCGGCAGATCTTGGCATGTTTGCGTACGCAGCGGCTCTGGGCAGTGGTTTTGTACTTTATTATGAGCAAATGCTTGTACGAAAAGATTTTACAAAAATAGACCGTGCTTTTTTTACCGTTAACGGCTATCTGGGCATTGCCTTTTTAATTTTAATAATTATTGACAGGACACTCTCATGAATAAACCCCGTTTGGTTCCCGCACCGATTGCTATAGTTTTTTCAGAAGCTGATTTAAATAAAGACGCATATGAAAGAGAGTACCAGCAGCTGAGTGAAAGTGATGATGATCCGATTTCACAGTGGCTCAAGCTTGCAAAAGCCCGAGGTGAAACAGCAGAGAGCGATCCTGTCTTGTTGAACCTTATGGTGGAACTCCACCGAAAGATAGACGCTTTGGAGATGTTTTTAAAAAATGAAACACCAAAAAGGCTCTCTTTGACCAATGAAGCGCATATTCGCGCTATCGGATTTGAACATTTTGAACTCGAAGAACCTATGCTGCAAGAGGGCAAAGAGTATTATGGGCGCATTAGTATGCCGGTACATCCCAAACGTGATATCGGCGTGTTTTTTAAGGCACTTTCTCCAAATTTGGCACAGATTGTCAGAATGCATGAGCGGGATGAAAAAGAGTGGGCTGCTTACCTGACTGCACGCGAACGTATATTAATCCGCGAATCCAAAGAGAAAAAACAGTGAATTTGGATCAATTGAGTTTCAATGTAGAATATCTGATTGTCATACTTGGTGCGATTATCCTCTATCTGCTTTATTATGTCTATACAAAAGATGCCGAGTATTCAAAAAACATTCGCTCAGTTGCTTCTGTGGTTGAAGATTTAAACAGAGAGTTTTATTATCTGAAAAAAAAACTTGACCAGACACAAAGCAGTATGAAAGAGAATTCACAAAGAATGAGTGATGAGGAGATTTATCAGGAAATAGAACGCAGTGTCTATGATATGGTGCATCCACTCTCTTTGGCGATAAAGCAGTTACAAAACAATATCAATATCATTGAACATGAAATACAAAACAAAATACTGCAGCTTGAAAGCGGTGTAAAACAGATCTCTATTCCTGCATCTATTCACGGGAATGATGATGAAAAAATTATATCTTTGTTTAAGCAGGGCATCTCGATTGAGACAATTTCCAAAGAACTGCACCTTTCCAAACCTGAAGTGGAATTTGTATTAAAAATAAATAAGATAAAGTAGAGCAAGCGTGAACGCAGACAGAAAGCTTTTTACCCTCGTGTCACTTTTAATTGGCATAAGCATAGTCCTCTCATACACACTGACGCCCTATACAACACTCTTGTTTGGCGTGAATGAATTTCATTTTGCGATAAGACAGACTGTTTTTGGGCTCATGAGTCTGATCATAATTTTTGTGCTCTCGCAATTAGATCCTGAGAGATGGCTCAAACCCATAGGTTTCACTCTCTTTTTTGGTTCTCTGATTTTGATGATAGCCATGCCTTTTTTGCCTGAGAGTATTGTTTCTGAAGTTGGCGGGGCAAAACGATGGATTAAAATAGCAGGTTTTTCTCTTGCACCGGTAGAATTTTTCAAAGTCGGTTTTATCTATTTTCTGGCTTGGAGTTTCTCTCGAAAACTCGGGCATCATGACGGTATGGGACTGAGTGGTGAGTTTAAAAGATTTATGCCCTATGCTGTTATTTTTTTAGGAGCGATGTTTATCATAGCCTTTTTACAAAAAGATTTGGGGCAGGTTGTTGTTCTTGGCGCTACTTTGCTTTTTTTGCTGATTTTTGCAGGGAGCAGTTTCCGGTTTTTCTTGTCTATTCTTGGTGTGATTTTTGGAGCAGTTATCCTCTTTATTGTAACGGCACATCACAGAATACTCAGAATAAAATCATGGTGGGCTTTGGCGCAAAACTCTGTTCTTGATCTTTTGCCTGATGCAATTGCCGATAAACTTCGGGTGCCTGTTGAAGTCGAACCATATCAGATAGGGCACTCTCTCAATGCCATACACAATGGCGGTCTTTTTGGTACAGGACTTGCAAACGGAACATTTAAACTCGGTTTTTTAAGCGAGGTACATACAGATTTTGTGTTGGCAGGACTTGCGGAAGAGTTTGGATTTTTTGGTGTTTTATGTGTTGTTGTCCTCTTTTTGTGGATGATTCAGCGTATATTTAAAATAGCCAACAGAACCAAAGATACAAGTATATATCTCTTTAGTATCGGCATCGGACTGATTCTCTCTTTTTCTTTTTTGGTAAATGCCTATGGAATTAGCGGTATAACGCCTATTAAAGGAATTTCTGTTCCTTTTCTCTCTTATGGCGGTTCGGCGATGCTTGGGGCTGCGTTTGGTGTTGGTATGGTCCTTATGGCATCTAAAAAAGCAAACATGAACTAAGGAAAAACAGGTATGAAACTATGTATTACAGGTGGCGGAACGGGAGGACATTTGATGATAGCCGAGTCTTTGTCCGCAGCTGCTGTGGCAGATGGACATGAGGTGATTTTTGTCGGTTCTACTTCGGGACAGGATAGAAAATATTTTCAAAAATACAGTAATTTTTCAAATGTCTATTTTTTAGAAACAACAGGTGTTGTGAACAAAAAGGGTATTGCAAAGATAAACGCACTTTATAAGGTTTTTCAAGCCTTTTTGGAGGCAAGAAAGATTCTGAAAAAACATAAAATACAAGCAGTTTACTGTGTTGGCGGATTTTCCGCGGCACCGGCATCTTTTGCTTCTTTGAGTCTTTTTATACCGCTTTTTATTCATGAGCAAAATTCGGTTGAGGGCAGACTTAACAGGCTTTTAAAAAAATATGCCAAAAGTTTCATTTCTGCTTATGACAAAAATTCCCCTGTAAAGGGATATCCTGTCAAAGAGTTTTTTTATAAAAATGCCAGATGCAGAGAGAAACTGGAAACCATTATATTTTTAGGCGGTTCCCACGGAGCAAAGGCGATTAACGATTTGGCTTTACATGTAGCCTATAAGCTGCAAAAGATGAATATTTCCATCATACACCAGGCCGGAGAAGCAGATTATGAAAGAGTCAGGCAGGAGTATGACAGACTTGGTGTTTCCGTTGAGCTTTATGGATTTACAAAAAAACTGCCGGAGTTGATTACACGGGCAGATCTGGCTGTTTCGCGTGCAGGCGCTTCAACGCTTTGGGAACTCACAGCAAACGGGTGTCCTGCGTTTTTTGTTCCCTATCCGCATGCTGCAGGTGATCATCAGTATTATAATGCGCAGTTTCTCCTTAAAGACAATGTGGCATGGTGCGAACGCGAAGGGAAAAACTTGAAACAAAAACTGATCAAGGCCCTTAAAAATCCGCAACTCAAAGAAAAGAGTGAAAAACTCCTGCACTACACAAACGGGGATGTCGCACAGCAGATGATTCAAGATCTCCAAAAGAAGATAAAATGATTCAAGAGTTGGCACAGGATTTAGTAGATCTGATATTTGACTGGGGATATCTCGGCATTTTTATTATGATGGCGATTGAATCTTCTTTTATTCCTTTTCCGAGTGAAATTGTTTTGGTGCCTGCCGGGTATCTGGCAGCAAAAGGAGATATGAGTATAGCTTACATTATGGGAAGTGCTTTGGGCGGTTCTTTGGTCGGTGCCTTTGTAAATTACTATCTGGCACTGACACTGGGACGTAAATTTCTTTTGAAATTCGGGAAATATTTTTTTATTTTTCCTGAAACACTTGATAAAATGGAAAACTATTTTCAAAGTCACGGGCATATTTCCACTTTCACAGGAAGACTTATTCCCGGGATTCGGCAGCTTATTTCCATACCTGCGGGGCTGGCTCGTATGAATATAGTCGAGTTCTCTCTTTTTACAACGCTGGGAGCCGGAATCTGGGCACTGATTTTGACATTTTTGGGCTATTTTATAGGAGAAAACGAAACGCTTATACAAGAATACTTAAAAGAGATAACTATAATAGTTTTTGTTTTGTTGGTAATATTAGTCTGGATATACTACACTTATCAAAAAAGAAAGGCATAAGATATGGATTATATGTTTACGCAGGGATTTTTGGGAACAAGAGCTCCTTTGTTTATGGATGTTGTGACACTTATTGTGGCGGTTTTACCTTTGTTGGTATATGGAGCAATAGCTCTGGCGAGAAAAAAGCTGTACAAGGCACACGGAATTGTTCAAAATACCATTTTTACAGTATCGGTCATTGTTGTCGGATACTTTGAATACGGTGTCCGTATGGGCGGAGGGTTTGATGCTTTTATGGAAGGAAGCGGTGTCTCACACACTTACGCTTCTCTTGTACTGGGCTTACATGTAATCATAGCCGTGCTTACATTGGTATACTGGAGTCGTACAATAGTAAAAGCAAACTATCAGCTTATAAAAGGAGTGCTTCCTGGGTTAAAGTCCAATGAGCACAAATTATTGGCTTTGAAAACTTTTTTGGGTATAGTTTTTACTTCATTTAGCGGTATTTGGGTATATTTGCTGTTGTTTGTATATTAAAAAACCTTGCCTTTGGTCTTTAAAGATATATAGCCCGCACTTCAGTGCGGGCTGAGAATGGCTTTGAAGTTTGCATGTTAAATTTATTTTTAGGAGGAAAGAAAATGATAGAAGTTGGAGAGAAGGCACCGGATTTTTGCCTGCCGAATCAGGATGATGTTGAAATGTGTCTGCGGGATTTAAAAGGAAAATGGGTGGTACTCTATTTTTACCCGAGAGACAATACCCCGGGATGTACAACAGAAGCCTGTGAATTTACGGAGGCTGCTCCGGATTTTTCATCTTTGGATGCGGTGATTCTGGGTGTGAGTGCAGACAGTACGAAAAAGCATAGAAACTTCATAGAAAAACACAATCTGGGTATCACACTTTTAAGTGATGAAAGTACCGAGATGATGCAGAAGTACGGCGTGTGGCAGTTAAAGAAAAATTATGGCAAAGAGTATATGGGCATTGTCCGTTGTACATTCATTATAGACCCTGAGGGCATTGTGCGCGCGAAGTGGGAAAAAGTCCGTGTAAAAGGACATGTAGAAGCTGTCAAAGAAAAACTCAAAGAACTGCAACAGTCATAAAGCCGGACGATAATGAATTTTACATTTTTAGAGGTAAGCGATAAAAAAAACCTGGATAAGGTTTTTGCTTTCAGGTATAAAATACTGAAGGAAATATATCCGGAATATTTGGAAAAAAGTGCTCTTAAAGATGAAAAAGAGTATGACAAATATGATGTATATTCGGTACATTTTGCGGCATTGGATGAGGAAGAGAATGTCTGTGCAACAGTACGCCTGATATATAATTCTCCCATTGGGTATCCGACACAAAACAGTGCAAGGTTTGACAACAGTATGTTTGAGAAAAATAAACTTGGCGAGATGTCACGAATCTTTGTTGATAAAAAATACAGAAGTATGAAGACAACAAAAATTATTATAGAAGCGGTAAAACATTATATGTATGGTAAAATGTTACAAGAGGGAATAGAATATACATACGGAAATCTTGAAAAAAACTTTTTACGGCTGTTAAAAATATACAAAATGCCCTATCATCCGGTAGGAGAACTTCAGCAGCATCAAGATTTTGGATGGCGTTATCCTTGTATCTTATATACAAAAGAACTTGGGTGTGCAAATCCAGAATTAGTAAAATTATGGGGGAAAATGGAGTGAAGTGTAGCATAAGACTTTTTTTATTTGTCTGTTTGGCAGTGCTGCAACTGCGGGCAGAAGATTTGCTCTCTTCCATTATGACAGATATGAAGCAGTTTAATGAAATTGCTACACAAACAAAACAAAATGAACATTACCAACCCTATATTATCTCTGTCTTTGAAGCAAAAGAGTTGGAAAAGTTGGGTGTCTCTAACCTCAAAGAGGCATTGTTACTTGTTCCGGGCGTAGATATGGCTACTGATAATTTTAATAACCAGACACCGATTTTCAGAGGTTCCAATCCTTTTGCCTACGGACAGTCCAAACTGCTCATTGACGGTGTTTTGGTAAACAATCTTTTCTTTGATTCTTATTCCGAGTATCTTTCCATGCCGATAGAGATGATAAAACGCATAGAGGTTATCAGAGGGCCAGGGAGTAAAGTAGACGGGATTAATGCCTATGCCGGATCCATTAATGTTGTTACATATGCGGAAGATTTTGAAGAATTTGAATCAAATGACAAAGTTGTATTTAAATATGGTTCGTATGATTACAGAATGGGCGGTTTTATAAAAAACTTTAAAAGCAAAGACTTTAAGACACATATAGATTTTTATTACCAAAAAGACAATAAAAATATATCCTCCGGTCCGGACGGACTCTCTCAAGGTGCGTTGGGTCCGGCAAACATAGCTTTGTCCCAGTCCGGTGAGGCTCCCTTATGGCTTGATGAATATTCTCTCGGACTGGATGTAAGGTACAAAGACTTTAGACTTAAAAGCCGTATACTGCAACATAAACAGGGAAGCGCCTACGGGATCAACCTTGCACTGCCACAAGAGAGTGACAGAATGAAGCTGCCGAGTTACTATGCTGAACTGGGATATATGAAAAAGATACACCATTTTAAACTGGACATAAAAGCAGGAGTAAAATACGATGTCTTTGATTCAAAAGCAAAACTGGCACCTGATAATTTAGTTTTAGGCAGTGTAGTATTTCCTGAGGGTATTTACGGAGAGCATTATGCAAAGCAGAGAGTTTTGTATCAGTCTACATATGTAAAATACAGCGGAGTTGCAAAACATACCATTACAATAGGCTACAAAGCAAGACAGGAGAAAACAATTGCAATGAGTTCGAAACTCTCCAATCTTGCTACGGGTGATGCAACTTTGGTAGATTATACGCTTACACGGCCGTTTTTTGACAAAGATGCTTCACGGGATGTTTATACGCTCTTTTTGGGAGATGAATACAATGTTAACACTAAGCTAAGCATCTTATACGGTATAAATTATGAACAGACTTCTTATGAAGATGCAGGCTTTGAGCCAAGAGTTTCTTTTGTTTATCATAAAGATTTCAAAAACATATTTAAAGCCATCTACAGTAATTCCCATAGAAATCCGTCTTGGCAGGAGATGTTTACAAAAAACAACAGTGCAAGAGTAGGCAGTACAGATTTAAAGCCGGAAAAAGTAACATCGTATGAACTGGCGTACATCAGAAATTTTTCCAATGATGCCTATTTGCAGGCAAATCTTTTTTATCTTGTCAACAAAGATCAGATATACAATTCTGTTGCGGATCCTGTCTATAAAAACAGTGCCAAGACAGATATTTACGGAATAGAACTTGAGTTCAGTGGGCATATTCTGCCTAACGACAAAGTGTATGCAAATTATACCTATACAGATGGCAGATACACAATGGACGACAGCAGCGACAGTCATAACCTGCCAAATGTTTCTCACCACCTGGCAAAAGGATTTTATATTTATAATATAGATCCTGCTTTGGCTTTGAGTGCAACAGCAAAGTATGTCAGTTCAAAAGAGAGGATAGAGACAGACCTTCGTCCAAAACTAAAGGCTTATATGACACTCGATACTGCAGTGAATTATAAAAATATTCAGTATGGGTATACCTTGAATGTCAGTGTGAAAAACCTTTTTGATACAGATGTGCGATATCCCTCTTCGCCAAATACCTATGTAAATGACTATGCACAGGAACGCAGAACATTTTTGCTTACCTTTAAGAAGAGGTTTTAGATGATGCGTTTATTACTTTTATATTTCTTATTTGTTCCTCTGCTTTTTGGATACAGTTATGATGAGTTGTTACTCAAAGCACAGGCATCGATTTTTCCAAAAATTATGCTGCTTGATAAAAAAATAGAAAAAAAACTTATAAAAAACAGACTTATATATACCATTGTGTGTGATGAAAGTGATTATGGTACAGCCTTACATGTAAAGCAGTATATAGACAATAAATTTAAAGGGCATTTTGATAAATACCCGTATGAAGTGAAGATAGTTGATTTTGCACATCTTGATATGAAAACACCTGCATCAGCGTTTTATGTTCTGAAATCTTCCAGGGAGAATATTGCCAAGGTTGCAAAAATTGCCAGAGAAAGGGGCGTCATCACCTTTTCTTATGATATAGAAAATCTAAAAGAGGGGCTGCTGCTCTCCTTGCTGATAGAAAAATCAACCATGATTTATCTTAACAAAGAGAATCTGAGAGATGATGTTGATTTTGTCTCTTTTTTATATCAAATGGTAAAGTTTTTGGACAAAGATAGTTTTTAATATTGTAGTTATGCTAAAATATAATCAAAAACAGGTATTGTATAATGAAAGAAAAAAAATTCAAATCGCTCTCATTCAGAATTATGAGTTCCATTGTAATTACCTCATTTATCACAATTGGGGGGATTTTTTTTGCATTTGAAAAAATAAATAAACACGCCTTTTATAATATGGAACTCCAAAAAGCAACCCTCATCTTAAAAACAATAGAACCTTTGATAGCGGTAGATATGTATCTTGGCATAGAAAGCCAAATGGATGCAAAATTAGAACAGTTAATGCAAAATAAAGAAATTCTTTCTGTGCAGATTTTTCAAAAAGGCAAACTGCTGTATGAAAAGAAATCTAAAAATCATTATGAAAGCCTTTTTGTCCTGAAGTGGGATATTCTTCAGCCAAATTCCAGGAAGAAAATAGGAACAATTGTTTTAAACTACTCAAATCACAATTATGAACAGCTTACACAACAGTATACACAGTTGCTTCTCAAAATGCTTGTGATTCTTTTCTTGATATTTATATTACTTGGTGTTTATATAGAAAATTTACTCAAACCTCTGCGAAAAATTGCCAATATACTTCATGATTTTACACCGGAGAAAAAATTAAAAATAGAACCAATACAAGAGAAGAATGAAATTTCTCTTATAGTTTCTGCATTAAATGAGATGCAGGAGAGAGTATTTGACTATGCAAGAAAACAAAAAGATATCAATGCCTATCTGGCAAGAGAAGTTGAAAAGAAAACAGTAGAGTTGAAAAGACAGCTCTTTATAGATGATCTTACACAGCTGCCAAACAGAAAAAAGCTTTTTTACAATATAGAACATCTGGATAATGACGGGGCATTGCTGATTTTAAATATAGATGATTTTAAAGAGATAAATGATTTCTACGGACAGATTGCAGGGGATTATGTTCTCATAGAATTTGCAAAAAAACTGCAGGCTTTTGTTGAAGAGGAACAAAATATCAGTGTCACACGACTTTCAGGAGATGAATTTGCTCTGTGCTTCAGAGCAAGGCCTTCTCACAGGACTTTTATACGAATTGTCAACAGTCTGTCAAAAGAGATTGAACAGATGGTCTTTCATTATGAAGAAAACGAGATTTATATCCGTGTGACAATGGGTGGAACTTTGCAACCCAATGAGATGCTGGAAAAAGCAGATATTGCTCTTAAAGTTGCCAAAGAGCAGAAAAAGTATTTTCTGCTGTATGATGAAAAACTTGAAATAGAGAGAAAATATCAAGAAAATATGGAGTGGGTGAAAAAACTAAAAGCTGCTATAAAAGAAGAGAGAATAGTGCCTTTTTTTCAGCCTATCTTTGATACCCGGACGAAAAAAGCGGTGAGTTATGAGTGTCTCATTCGCCTGATAGAGACAGACGGCTCAGTTGTCAGTCCTTACAGGTTTTTAGACATTGCCCAAAAAAGTAAACTTTATCCGCAGTTAACAAAGATTATGCTGAGTAAAAGCTGTCAATATTTTCAACACAGAGATACATCATTTTCGGTCAATCTTTCTATTGATGACATTCTTGATGCAGAGATGGTGCAGTATATTCAAAAAACCGTTAAAAAATACGGTGTCAGCAAAAAAATAGTTTTTGAAATTCTTGAAACGGAAGGGATTGAAAATTATGAAGAGGTTTCAGCTTTTATACACAAGATGAAAGCATCGGACTGCAAAATTTCTATAGACGATTTTGGCGCGGGGTATTCCAATTTTGAGCATATGCTCAAGCTTGATGTTGATTACATTAAAATTGACGGCAGTCTTATCAAAAATCTTGAAACAGATGTAAATGCTCAAATAGTTGTTGAGACAGTTGTGGATTTTGCGAAGAAATTAAACTTGGTAATTGTAGCAGAGTTTGTTCATAATCAAGCGGTGTTTGAAATAGTCAAATCACTTGATATTGAACGGGTACAGGGCTTTTATCTGGCTGAGCCAGAGAGGGAGATACCCCAAAACTGCTAGTATCTGTATCTAAGATAGAAACGGATGTCCTGGGCTGTATCTACTACCTGGGAACCTAAACCGGCTGCAATTGCCTGGTCAATGCTCATTGCATTTCCTGAAGTACTTCCAAAGAAACCGTTGCTTCCGGCATAATTATAGTCTATATAGGTATATCGAATCTGCAGTGAGAGAATGTCTTCTATCAAAGGCTCTGTAAAGTATGCTTCGTAGGCATTACCGCGTGCTGCGAGTTTTGAACCGATATTTGTGTCCTCACCGTAGGTGATACTTCTCCAAAATTTTGAGCCATGGTTATACTCTAGTCCCCACCTTCCTTCTTCGCTTATAAGTGAAGGTGTTTGTAGTCCAATCCAATAGGAATATCCTTTCACGCTTTTGTCTATCGCGCTGCCAAGCATACTCTGCCCCTTGTCCGGATCTGTAATACTCACAGCACCACTGACAAAAAATACGGTATCATCCAAAAAGTCGTTGATTCCGTCGCCTATTCCGTTTGCAACAAAGTTTGCTGTAAAGGAGTGTATATTGCCGACAGTTTGAAAACCTGAGGTCTGGTTTGCAGGATTGACAACATCAATAAGGTTGCCTGCATAATAGTATTGCGAGTTGATACTGTACTGTCCGTCACTCCAAGGAGTAAAGATCAGTCCGACCAGATCTATAGAGGCATTGGAGGTTGTATCGGCGTACGGTGCTGTGTTAAATCTTGGAGCGGCATTGCTCATACCGCGACCGGCACAGAATTTGACATACATTCCGTCCACACCGGTAATATTTTCCAAATTAAACTTGGAACTCAAGCCGTCAAACTCAACATTAATGGTATGCCCCATAGGTGAAGCGGCATGATCATCATCTCTCAGGTTGACAAGATGCCCGTTTGTTGAAGGACGGCGTCCTACACTGAATGTCCACGGAATATCACTGCCCATAAAGGTGTCGTTTTTATAGAAAAAGTATGCAGAACGTACTCTGAGGGTATCGTTATAGGCATTTTCATTCGCTATCCAGTCAAATGTTTCAAAAGAAGCATTTGCAGGATTGGAAGCACCGCTTCTTGCACCAAATGCTTTGTTGTATGCAAGTTGTCCTGTAAAACTCAGGTGTTTTGTAGCCGCCCAGTTCATATTCAACCAGAGTCTGTTTGTCATAAAAGCATCATTTTTTTGTGTACTGCCGTCTGCCATTTTGTACTGGAGATTGTCAACAGCAAATCTGTAGTCAACATTGAACTTAATGTGATTCCCGTTTGTGTTTCTGTTAAGGTTAGAGATGGAGTCCTGAATTTCTTCAAGCTGCTCTTCTACCGTCATTTCATCATCATCTTCGTCATCTTCTTCATCTGATGAAGCTGTTGCCTCGGTATCATCAGCCGATTCCTCCTCATCAGCATCTTCTTCTTTTTGCATCATTGAAGCATGGTCTTGTGCTTTAAGTGCATCAAGCTCTTTTTTCATTTTTTTCATTTCAAGTTCCATTGCTTGAAATCTGTCATACATTGATTCGGCATTTACATTCGTTGTTCCTAAAATAGCAATAGTTGCTAAAGAAAGCAGTAGAGGTTTCTTCATTTCATCCCTTTTTTGTGTTGTTTCTGTGATACTATACATTGTTTAAGATAAATTTACTTTTAAACAAGTGCAGATATATATAAATATTTGTTATACAAATGCAAAATTGCATATTTTTAAAAAAGCTGGCTTTAAATAAAGTTTTAGTATAATTCGCGGATTTTTCTTTTACATGTAAGAGAAAATATTAACAGGTATGTGTCAAAAGTCAGTGCAACCCGTTTTTTAACGGATAATTGCTCGACATTACCAAAGCTAACTGACAAATTTCTGGTTTGAAACAAAACCTTTAAGGATACCCTATGGTAACTATGAAAGACCTTTTAGAATGTGGTGTACACTTCGGACACCAAACACGTCGTTGGAACCCAAAAATGAAAAAATACATCTTTGGTGTTCGTAAAAATATCTATATTATAGATTTACAAAAAACTTTGCGTTATTTCCGTAACACATACACTATCGTTATGGATGCGGCAGCTGAAGGAAAAACAATTCTTTTCGTCGGTACAAAAAAGCAGGCACGTAATTCTGTAAGAGAAGCAGCTATCGCTTGTGGTATGCCATATGTAGACAACAGATGGTTGGGTGGTATGCTTACAAACTTCCCAACTATTCAAAAGTCTATTCGTAAACTTGATGTGATTACACAAATGCAGGAAAACGGACAGATTGATCTTTTGACGAAAAAAGAAGCATTAATGCTTTCTCGTAAAAAAGACAAACTTGAGCAGTATTTCGGTGGTATCAAAAACATGAAAAAACTTCCTGATATGCTTTTTGTTGTTGATGCGGTAAAAGAGCATATTGCAGTTTTGGAAGCAAGATGTCTAAATATTCCAATTGTAGCACCACTTGACACAAACTGTGATCCGGATCTTATCACATATCCTATTCCTGGTAATGATGATGCTATCCGTTCTATTCAGCTTTTCTGTCGTGAAATGACAGCAGCTATCAATGAAGGAAAAGCACTTCGCGATGCACCGGCAGAGGAAGAGCAAACTGAAGAAACGGCTACTGAGGAAACAGCGGCAGTGGAAGCGGCTCCTGCAACTGAAGCGGCAGCAGCACCTGAAGAAAAAACTACAGAGGAAGCATAATTATGGCAGCAGTTACAGCAGCAATGGTAAAAGAGTTGCGTCAGGCAACAGACGCACCGATGATGGATTGTAAAAAAGTTTTAGTTGAAGCTGACGGCGATATGGAAAAAGCAAAAGAGCTGCTTAAAGAACGTGGTGTGGCAAAAGCAGCGAAAAAAGCCGATCGTGTTGCGGCTGAAGGGCTTGTTGGCTTGAAAATTGCCGATGATTTTTCAAAAGCAGTCGTAGTAGAAGTAAACTCTGAAACAGACTTTGTTGCACAAAACGAAGGTTTTCAAAATCTTGTACTTAAAACTACGGAAGAAGTTTTTGAAAAAGAACCGACGGATGTTGAAGGTGTTATGGCAACTGAATTTGGTCACTATTTTACTGAAACAGTAGCAAAAATTGGTGAAAAAATCGACCTTCGTCGTTTCGGTATGTTAAAAGCAGATGACGATACAGTTGCTATTAACGGCTATATACACTCAAACAACCGTATTGCGGTTATTGTAAAAGCAAAATGTGACAGTGCGAAAACTGCAGAGTGCATGAGAGATACACTCAAGCAAATTGCTATGCATGCATCGGCTATGAAACCTTCTACGCTTTCTTACAAAGATTTTGATCCTGAGTATGTAGAAAGCGAAACAAAAGGTCGTATAGAAGCGATCAAAAAAGAAAACGAAGAATTGGATCGTTTGAAAAAGCCTTTGAAAAATGTTCCGTTATATGTTTCTATGGTGCAACTTACCGAGAAAGTTTTACAAGAAGCAGAAGAAAAAATTAAAGCAGTTCTAAAAGAGCAAAACAAACCTGAAAAAATCTGGGACAAAATTATTCCGGGGCAATTAGCACGTTTTATTCAAGACAATACTACCCTTGACAAAGAGCAGGCATTGCTTGATCAAACCTATGTACTTGACGATAAAAAAACAGTTGCGCAGGCTGTTGAAGATGCCGCTAAAAAATGTGGTGGAACCGCAGAAATCGTAGATTTCATTCGCCTTGAAGTAGGTGAAGGAATTGAGAAAAAAGAAGACGACTTCGCAGCAGAAGTTGCAGCACAAATGAGCTAAGCCTTTGGCTTGACTCATTCCTTTACACAGACTCCTTTTTTAAAAACCCACTCTCTTTTTAAATTTTATGCTATACTTTTTGTATGGATGCAAATAATCATAATAAAATCATTGTTATAGGCGGCGGTTATGGCGGGCTTCGGGCTGTTGAAAATCTTGCAAAAGACAAAAATAACCAAATTACGCTCTTAGACAAGAATGCCTATCACTTTATGCAGACAGATGTTTATGAACTTATCGCAAATGAAAAAGATTTTGCAAAAGTGAGCGTCGATCTTTTTACCTACTGCAGTGGATTTGAAGGAAATGTCAGTTTCTACAAACAGGAAGTCGAAAATATTGACTTTGAAAATAAAAAAGTCATTACTGATACACAACGGTTTTCTTATGATTATCTTATTATAGCTGTGGGTGCACGGACAAAGTTTGTCAAAAGTATCCAGGGTCTCAAAGAGTATGCACACGGAGTCAAGGCCTTGCATCGTGCGATGTATTTTAAACAAAAGTTTGAAATGTCACTGTTTAAAAAAGTACAGGAGAGCGGGGTTACATGTAAGGCTTTGAGTATTGTGGTTGCCGGTGCAGGACTGAGCGGTGTTGAAATCGCGGCACAGATGGCATCATATGCAAAAGAGTTTTATTGTGAAAATAATTTTTTATGCAGAAAACTAAATATAGTCCTTGTCAGTTCATCAAAGCAGATACTCAAAGGTTTGGATGATTTTTTGGTTGAAAAGTCTCACAAAAGATTGTTGGATCTCGAAGTCGTTATAAAATCAGAGGCAAGAGTAATCTCTTTGACACAAGAGAGTGTTACACTGAGCAACGGAGAAACTATACCTATGGATTTTATGATTTTTGCCGGAGGAATTGAGCCAAACGGACTCATCTATAAACTTGACTTACCGAAAAACGAAAGGGGTTTTTTAAATATCAATGAGTATTTGCAGGCAGGTTCAAAAAAAGAGGTTTTTGCCATAGGTGACTGTGCCACTTTGTATAATAAAGGTGAATTAATAGCGCCTACAGCGGATGTTGCTGAGCAGATGGCAGAGCTGTGCAGTGAAAATATTATGCGTATGGGCACAAACAAAAAGCTCAAAGCACATGATATTCGTTCACGCGGTATGCTGATTGCCCTGGGACGCAGGTATGCAGTAGGAAAAATTTCCAATATATATATCAGCGGATTTGTGGCATTTATTATGAAAAAACTTATTGAAAAAGTCTATTTTATAAAACTGGACAGGCGTTCAAAAAAAGGCTGTGATAAAATTTTTAATGCTTAAAATAAGCAAGAGTAGAATATAATAGCCTTATGAATCTATTATCTGCTAAAAATTTATCACACTCATTTGAATATGAGCTTTTTTCTGACGTTTCGCTCTCACTTGAAAGTAATGAAAGTATTGCTATTATCGGGATGAGCGGGAGCGGAAAGTCTACGTTGTTACATCTTTTGTCTACTCTTTTAAAACCAGACAAGGGAACTGTTACGCTTTTTGGAAAAGAGACAGCCTCTATGAGTAAAAAAGAGCTGATGCTTATAAAACGAAACAAACTCGGTATAGTTTTTCAATCCCATTACCTTTTTAAAGGCTTTACCGCCTATGAAAATCTTGAAGTTGCCCAAATTCTTTCACAAAAAGAGATAGATAACAGTTTAATCAAAGATTTGGAAATCGAGCAGTGCATGCACCAAAAAGTTACAGAACTCTCAGGCGGGCAGCAACAGCGTGTCTCTATAGCAAGGGTTTTAACCAAAAAACCTTCCATAATATTTGCCGATGAGCCGACAGGAAATCTTGACAATAAAACGGCTGCGGAAGTAATGAAACTTTTTTTTGATTATTGTCAGGAGAATGATGCCGGTATGATACTTGTAACACATGACAATAATCTGGCCAACATGTGTAAACGCGTCTATAAACTTGAAAACAAAGCATTGAAACCAATTAAATAAGGTCAAAAAAGTGGGATGGACACAGATACTTAACGAAACGAATGTTGTAGCTTTTCTTTTGCTTTTTTTTCGTTTTGCCGGACTGTTTATTGCTGTGCCTATTTTTAACCATCAAAATATTCCGATGAACATCAAAGCAACCATGGCTTTTTTCTTTACAGTTGTTTTTTACTCTTCTATGCCTCCTCTGCATATAAATATTGATGTCCCTACTGTTGTCATCGCTGTACTGGGTGAACTTTTGCTGGGTCTGTCAGTAGGAGTTGTATTGCAGCTTGCCTATAATGTCATCACTTTTGCAGGGGGGCAAATATCTTTTATGATGGGCTTTTCGATGGCAAGTGCTATTGATCCGCAGTCGGGTATTTCTATGCCTATAATTTCGCAGTTTCTTTCTCTAATGGGCTTAATGATTTTGCTTGTGCTTAATCTGCATCACTGGATGCTGCTTTTTGTCGACCACTCTTTAAAAACAGTGCCTCTGGGCGGTTTTATGATGAGTAAAGATCTGTTTCACTACATTATGCATGCGGCATCAAACATGTTTTTGGTGGGTTTTATTATTGCTTTTCCCGTAATTGCCCTTTCATGGTTGGCTGATGTCATATTTGGAATGCTCATGAAAACAATGCCGCAGTTTAATCTTCTGGTTATTGGGTTTCCTATAAAAATTATGGTGGCATTTGTCGTACTGATAGCAACATTTACTGCAATCATGCTGATACTCAAAGGAGAAATTCAAGAAGTATTTAACTCTCTGGAAATACTTTTTTAGTTTTTTTTTGATACAATAGTGCTAATAAGTACCGGACCATACTAAATGTCATATTTAGTATGGTCTGGAACTTAATGATTTTGAAATTTAATCAAGAAATCATCCAAAGGAATATGCGTGAAAATACTGCTTTTAAATGATAATCCCGTTGTAAATAAATTAGTGACACTCAGTGCACAGAAAACTTCTGATGAAGTAGAAACAGCCTCTGGTATTGAGGGGATTTCGTCACATGATTATGATTTGCTTATTGTTGATGACAGTGTTTACACTGATGATTTGCTGCATGAATTAGAGACAAAAATAAAATACAAGAAATCACTTTTTATATGTGCAAAAGATGCCAAAGAAGTTGCATCTTTCTCGTCAACACTGAAAAAACCTTTTTTACCGACTGATTTGGTAGAACTTTTTATGATGCTGGAAAAAGAAATCAAAAAAGAAGCAGATGAGATGCCGGTTGAAGAAATAGAAGAATTAGATGATTTGGGTGATTTAGATACGCTGAATGATGATTTGGAATTGGATGATGAGTTGATTTTGGATGATGATGAAGAAGATTTCGGTGAAAGCGTACTGGATGATGAAGAGGCACAGAAGGTAAAAGATCTGCTTGATGAAAATGAAGAAGAGCTCTCTTTTGATGAGGAAGTGCAAAATGACCTTGAGAGCCTTGAACTGGATGAGATGGGATTGAATGAAGAAGAGTTTTTGCTGGATGAATCTTTGGATGAAGAGGCGCCGGAGCAAGAACCAAAAACAGAAGAGTCATCTGCCGAAGAAGAAGAGGATCTCCTGGAGGCTTATGACATGGCACTGGACCTGGAAGATGAAGCAGACGTTGATATTTCAGAAGAAGAGAGTTTTGATTTGGAAGAGGAAACTGAAGCACTTGAAGAGGAAGAACTGCAAGAACTCGAAACAGCAACAGTAGAAGAACTAGAAGATGAAATAGACGAAATTGTCACAGATGAACTCAATGCCCAGGAGGGTGACATGGCAGTAGATCTGGCACTGGATTTGGAAGATGAAGCAGATGTCGATATTTCGCGTGACCCTGTAGATGATTTAGAGATACCACAAGAGGCTGAAGATGCAAGCCTGGAAGAAGAAATTCAAAATGCTGTTGAAAATCTGACACAAGAAGATTTAGAGAGCGAACTGGATGAAGACACTCTGCTTCAAATAGCAAAAAATGAGATTGATCCCTTGGAAAGCCTGACAAGTAAAGATTTAAAAGAGGCTCTGGGAGAAGAGACAGAAGAAGAGACAGATCTTTTAGAACCTGAAGAAACAGGAGAGATAGAAGAACAAAACAGTGGAGTCGAAGCACTGAAAAAACTTCTTGAGGCACTCAGTGACAAAGATGTTGCAGCATCTATGAAAGGAATGAAAATAAGTATAAATATTACATTGGGTGACAACTCATGAGTGCTATTCATGGAGCAGTTTTGGTTCTTTCCGGTCCAAGCGGGGCGGGGAAAAGTTCTTTAATTCATAAAATTATCGATGATATCGGTGAATGTTATTTTTCTATATCTACAACAACACGACCTATACGGGAGGGAGAAGTTGATGGTGTAGATTATTATTTTGTGGATGAAGCAGAGTTTAAAAAAGAGATAGAAGAAGATCAGTTTTTAGAGTATGCCATTGTGCATGGGAATTACTATGGAACTTCACTCAAACCGGTTAAAAAAGCGCTCTCTGAAGGAAAACTGGTTATTTTTGACATAGATGTGCAGGGAAACAGTGCAATTAACAGTCGACTCGGAGATATTACAACTTCTGTGTTTATTACGCCACCGACGCTGAGTGAATTGAAAAGAAGACTGCAAAACAGACAGACAGATGCATTAGAAGTGATAGAACGCAGGATTCAAATGGCCAGACGCGAAATTCAGAGAGTCTCTGAGTATGAATATCTTTTGATAAATGATGATTTGGATGCTGCTGCCGAAAAACTGCGTCTTATTGCAACGGTTGCAAGATTTAAAAAATCAAATGAAGAGATTAACAAATTTGTCCAGAAATGGGAAGATTTGTAAAACTTCAAAACATAATATATAGTGATAAGAGAATTTACAGCAAATGTGAGTTATACTTCACAACATAATTTATAACAAGGAAAAAATATGGGAATGCCTAGTGGAACTGAACTACTGATAATCTTCGGAATTATCGTTTTATTATTTGGAGCAAAAAAGATACCTGATTTGGCAAAAGGTCTTGGAAAAGGAATCAAAAACTTCAAAGCAGAAATGAAAGAGGTTGATGAAGTAGAAGTTGAAACACCGAAAAAAGTTGAAAAAAGTGATGAAGTAGCTTCTGCTGAATCAACTCCAAAATCTACAACACAAGCCTAAACATTGAAACAACGTGTATCGGCGTTATTACGCGAAAAAATAGGTCGTGAAGTTGTTTTAGAAAAGCCACGTGACCGTTCCTTTGGTCACTTTGCTACTCCTATAGCATTTTCTTTGGCAAAAGAACTCAGAAAATCTCCGATGGTCATTGCGGATGAACTGGCTTCATCTTTTGAAGAGAGTGAAGTCTTTTCCAAAGTAGAGGCTGTCAAAGGCTATTTGAATTTTCGTTTAAGTGAAGATTTTTTGGCTGAGTATGCTTCCTGGGCTTTAGAGAATCCTTCTGAGTTTGCAAAACAAGAAAAAAACCAAAAAATACTTTTAGAATTTGTCAGTGCAAATCCAACCGGACCGCTGCATATCGGACATGCAAGAGGTGCTGTTTACGGCGATACTCTGTACCGTTTGGCAAAACATCTCGGATATGATATAACAGCTGAATATTATGTAAATGATGCCGGCAATCAGATTGATCTGCTTGGGCTTTCTATTCAGCTTTATGCGAGAGATCATCTTTTAGATGAAACAGTAGAATATCCTGAGAGTTATTACCGCGGAGAGTATTTGGATGCACTTGCCCGTGATGCGATGGAAAAATTCGGCAGAGAAATTTTTTATGATGCATCCCGGCAAAAAGAGTTGGCGCTTTGGGCAAAAGATGAAGTGATGAAAATCATTGTCAAAGATTTGGGTGATTTGAATATTTTCTTTGACACTTTTGTGTATGAATCAACTTTGTATGCTGACTGGGGCAGAGTGATGCAGAAAATGGGCGATGGCATTTATGAAAAAGATGGCAAACTCTGGATAGCTTCAGAGGCTAAAGGTGATGAAAAAGACAGAGTCGTTGTTCGTGAAGATGGTCGCCCGACTTATCTTGCCGGCGATATAGTATATCACAATCAAAAATTTGAACGCGGGTATGATCATTATATCAATATCTGGGGTGCGGATCACCATGGATATATTGCCCGTGTGAAAGCGGCTATTGAGTATTTGGGGTATGATTCAAAAAAACTTGAAGTGCTGCTTTCGCAGATGGTAAGTCTTTTAAAAGACGGCGAGCCCTATAAAATGAGCAAACGTGCCGGCAATGTCATACTTATGAGTGATATAGTCGAAGAGATAGGTGCAGATGCTCTGCGTTTTATTTTTGCATCGAAAAAGAGTGATACCGCACTCGAATTTGATTTGGCAGAGTTTAAAAAACAGGACAGCTCGAATCCTATATTTTATATTCAATATGCACATGCACGCATTCAGACACTGCTCTGTAAAGCAACTGTGTCCAAAGAGGATATTGCAAATGCAAGTTTGAAAAACCTTGGAGAAAATGCAGACACACTATTGTTTGATGCACTTTTACTGCCTGAAATCATTGAAGATGCTTTTAACACAAGACAGGTGCAGAAATTAACTGATTACCTGAAATCTCTGGCAGCTTCTTTGCATAAGTTTTATTATGATGTGCGAATGATCGGTACAGAAGATGAAGCAAAGCTTTTAAAGCTTATGCTGATGGTTGCCTTGAGTATAAAAACAGGACTTTCACTTATGGGTATTGCAGCCAAAGATAAAATGTCCAAAGAAGAGGTATAGTTTTATTTGAGCAGTTTTGAATTTTTGAGCTGCGGATAGAGTTGTAATACTTCTTTGGCAGATTTCTTTGGAATCTGCACGAGAACAGGATTTTTCTTTTTATCAAGCCAGTTGAGAATCTTTTTTATATCTTTTTCACTCATTGAGGTACAGCCTACTGTCGGAGTGTTTGGAGCGCGTTGTATGTGTATAAAAATACAGGAACCTCTTCCTTTGCGCGCCTGTTTGTTATAGCCAACGACTATACCCAGCTTATACTGATTGTCCTTTCGTCTCATATATTCAAAACTTTTTTCATCTCCGTTTGCCATAATGATTTGATTGTAAAAGTTTGCATCTGTATCATCAACACATATCAGGTTTGTGTCTGCATAAAGATAAGGCAGAGCATATTTGCTTTTTGGGGAATAACCAAAAATGTCTGTAAGTTTGAAAATACCTGCGGGTGCTTTTTTGTCACCCTCATATTTCAACGCTTCATCAGGCTTTTTTTGAAACTCTTTACTCTCTACACCCCAGCCTAATCCGTTTTTCCCCAAATTGACTCTCATCGTCTGAAAGACTCTGTTTGAGCCCTCGTAACATTCGAGTTTTGCTGATGAGCTGTTCATATCATTGGCAACAACGAGCACTATTTGCTGGGAAGAAAACAAGAAAATTGATAAACTTGCTGTAATTAAGAAACTTTTTATCATAAAGTATGGTACTATTACTATTATACGATGTCAAGAGTAAAATAGATAAAATTAAAGTTTGGATAAAACAATGAGTCTTAAAATAAAACAGGCTACGGCTGAAGATGCTTCTTTTTTAGCACAAATGATTTTACAAAGTTCACGAGCAGGGAAAAAGAAGGGTCTTTTTGATGTGCTCTTCGGGACAGATAACGATACAGAAGTTTTGGAAAAACTACAAAAGCTTACACAGACACAAGCGAAAAGCCATTGCCATTACAAAAATTTTTTGATAGCGCAAATGGACGGAAAGAGTGTGGGAAGCCTATGCAGCTATGAGCCCAGAATTGCAACAAAAGAGGCTTTTGAAGAGGCCCTCAAAGAGATAGGTTGCGGTGATGAGATTCAAAAACCGTTGGAAGTTGTGTATGAATGCAGTTTTAACACAAGCAAAAGCAGATTGATGTTTGATTTTATGGAAGAGCTTGAGGGGTTTATTGATGTGGGCGTACTCAAGGCATTAATGCAAAAAAGCCTGCTCACTGCAAGACTCAAGGGCTACAGCATCGTACAGACAGTTATAGAAATCGGTTCATTGGAAGCAGAACTTTTTTATAAAAGACTCGGTTTTGAAATTGTCGATAAAAAAGAGTGTGATGCTTACAGAGAAATTTTTGGCAGAGCCGGTGTTATGCTTCTGGCTATGGAATTTTAAAGGCTTCTTATAGAACTCTCTTTTCTTTCGGTTCTCCCTTCTTTGTTGGCCATTGTCCTGGCACTTTATACCAAAAACATTATACTCTCTTTATCTGGCGGTATACTTTTAGGACTTTTTTTTCTGCATGGTTTTTCATTCCTTGCAACGGCTGATGCTACAGTTGCACTCTTTTTCTCTTTGTTGGGTGAAGGGTGGATACTCAAGACACTGGCTTTTGCAGTACTTGTCGGAAGTGTTATGGAGTTGATGCAAAAAAGCGGAGGCATTAACGGATTTGTCTCTTTTATGACCCAAAAAACAAGACTTGTCAGCTCCCCACGTTCTGCTTTGCTTGTGAGTTATTTTATCGGGGTCATAATTTTTATAGAATCTTCCATAACTGCTTTGATAGCCGGAGCTGTTGGCAGACCGCTTTGTGACAAAGAAAAAGTACCGCATGCAAAACTCGCTTTTGTCTGTGACTCCACCTCCGCGCCTGTCAGTTCTTTAATTGTACTTAACGGCTGGGGTGCACTCCTTTTGGGTTTGATAGCAACTCAGGTACAGACAGGCACAATCTCAGGGGACAATGTTGATATACTGCTGCACAGTGTTGCCTATAATTTTTATGCCATGAGTGCCTTAGTCATCACTTTTTTGGCAGTATGGTTTAACATAGACATCGGGGCGATGAAAAAGGCAAGACCTTCTTTAGACAAACCTGCTTTACATGTAAACGCTCAAGCCAATATGAGCTATATGATCCTGCCAATATTTTTGATGATTGCATTTGTATTTCTGTTTTTGGCAATGACAGGTAATGGTGATATCTTTAAGGGGAGTGGTTCAAGTGCTATTTTTTATACGATGCTGGCAACACTCTTTGTAATGTTTGTCTACTACATCGGTACGAAAAACATGTCGGTTACAACCTATACAAAGAGTGCTGTCAACGGCGCCAAAAAGCTTTTTCCAATTGCTGTGATACTGCTTTTTGCTTTTGCAATAGGGGAAGTGACGGTTGACTTGAAAACAGGAGAGTATCTGGCTTCACTTGCCAATGAGTCTCTGAGTCTGTTTCTTTTAAGCGGGGTAATATTTTTGCTCAGCAGCATCATCTCTTTTTCCACAGGAACATCCTGGGGAACATTCAGTATTATGATACCCATTGCCGTACCGATGGCTGTGGGGATGGATGCTGATGTGGCTTTGGCAATAGGAGCGGTTATTAGCGGCGGCGTTTTTGGGGACCACTGTTCACCCATTTCAGATACGACGATTATCTCCTCTTTGGCAAGTGATTGTGAAGTGATAGAACATGTCAAGACACAACTCCCTTATGCACTTATAAGCGGTCTTGTTGCCTTTGCCCTGTTTATACTGTTTGGATTTATGACTCCAGGTAGTAGTTGATGGAGTAACGCAGATCTTCATCAATATTTTCCATGTTTTTTAACATCCATCGCAGATATCCTGCATCTTCAGTGGCAACTTCTTCAAGAGTTTTGCCTTTGTGTTTTCCAAATCTGAATGTCTGTACCAAAATAGGAGTGTTGGTTAAATCGACCATCTTTTCAACCGGATTTTCATTTGGAAACTGTTCTTGGACAATATCTTTGAGTTTTGAGAGAAAGAGTTTTAAGACAAGAACATCACCGATGGCATCATGGGCCTTGACAACAATGCCAAGTGCTTCGGCCTCTTTTGCTTCATCTTTGTAGAGTGCCATTTTATAGCGAAAATACTGCAGTCTGTGTGCTTCTTCATCCGGCATGACATGTTTGGCAACTCTGAGTGTGTCAATGACCTGCATTTGTGTTGTAAATCCCTCTTTTTCGAGCATTGTTATATCAAAAGGGGCGTTGTGAATAATAAGATAATTCTTTGCAGTATTTAACTCCAGCAGTCTTTTGTATGCCTGCGTCTCTACACAAGGCGGCTTGCCTTCAATCAAATCAGGAGTAATCCCGTGTACTTCCATCGCACCATATTTGATTGCTACATCCGCAGAACAAAATTCATTATGCACTTCTATCTTTTTTGTGCCTAAAACCATATAACCGAGTTGAATTATTCTATCTTCTTCATTTGTGCCTGTTGTTTCTGTATCTAAAATTACATATTTTTTTGCCATCAGAGTTTCGCTTTTAATTATATTATAAAGCATATTGGAACCTAGGTTTTACCCCCAGGCTAATTTGCTTTGATTTACCATATCGCTATTATATGATATACTAATGAAAAAGTAGGTTAAAGCTTTGGTTGACTCTCCTTTGGTATATCTTTTTACACTTGCCTTGCTTGTAGCGTCACTCAGTTTTTTACAAATCAAAACAAAACACAAATTTTTCGAGTATATTCCTGTTGTTGTGCTGATATATACTTTTTCTATGTTACTTGCCTCTTTGGGAGTGTTTTCGCAAAATCAGGAGATGACAAACATCTACAGACTGACAAAAACAAATCTGCTCCCTGCAATGCTTTTTCTAATGCTTTTAGAAGTTGATTTTAAGCATTTTTTCAAGCTCAAACAATCACTTTTGATTGCCTATGCTTTAGCTATTTTTTCCATTGCTTTTGCCTTTATAGCCGTTGCATATTTGTTTGGGTTTGACAAAGAAACAGCAGCGGCATTTGGCGCACTTGCGGGCAGCTGGATGGGAGGCACGGCAAATATGATAGCCGTCGGAAGTGCTTTACATGTAAGTGAAGATGCCTTTGCCTATGCTCTTGTTGTGGACAGTGTCAATTATACTTTATGGGTGATGCTCTTACTTTTTTTGGTCCCTTTTGCAAAAATATTCAACAGATTTACAAAGAGCGAAGAAAAACTTGCCTATCTGGATAAAATCGGCTGTGCCTGTTCTATGGGTGCAAAAAGATACTGGCTCTTAATACTCCTGGCACTCGGAGAATCTCTGCTTTCTCAGATAATAGCCGAAAAATTCGTGATACTCAATACTACGACAAGCATTGTCCTTTTTTCCACACTCTTGGGAGTGCTCGGCTCTTTTACAAAACTGCGTTTTATAAACGGTTCAAACGAAGTGGCAACAACCATGCTCTATATTTTAATAGCACTGATAGGTTCGCGCGCTGTCATAGAAAACTTCAGCGGTCTTGGCATGTATGTTTTGGCAGGTTTTACTGTCTTGCTTGTGCATGCCTTTATCATGGTTGCGGGAGCAAAGATATTCAAGCTTGATTTATTCAGTATTTCGGTTGCTTCACTGGCAAACATAGGCGGGGTGGCTTCGGCGCCAATTCTTGCGGCAACTTACAACAAAGCACTTGTAAGCATAGGTGTGCTGATGGCAATTATGGGGTATTTGATAGGAACTTTTGGCGGGCTTTTGGTTGGGTACATACTTATTTTATTTATCTAATTAAAATTAGTAATAAGGCTACAGACAAATTATGTTACTATCATCAAAATTTTATAATGATATGAAGGATAAAAAAATGACAGAAGGAAAAGTATTATCGTTGTTTGTGACGATGCCTGATATGATGCGTGCGGGGCATCGCATGAAATGTGAAGACTTTGATTGCGATGAGAACGGAATTGTGGGGAGTAGAGACTATGACAACGGTGAAATAAAGCCAATGGTTTTGGTTTCAAAAAAGAGTTATGACATTATTGAAGATGCAGAGCTTGTTTTTGAAAGAGGACTTTTAATGGAAGATATTTACGTGGATGTTGACCTGTATCATCTCAACAAAGGTTCGATAATAGAAATCGGTGAGATGCTTTTTGAAGTCAACGGACCGTGTGAAGATTACCGGTATTTATACGCATTTGCCCCTGAACTTCCGGCTTTGATAAAAGGAAAGCGCGGTCTTTTTGTAACACCTCTGGAATACGGTGGTATTGCGGTCGGAAATGAAGTAAAAGTTGTAAAAGAAGTTTAGCTTGAAAAAAATAGGCATAGGCATTGAATACAGTAATATCTGTAAGGATTATAATACATTTTATTTGGACAGAGACAATCTGGACCCCGAAACTTCTCAATGTATGAAAAAAGTTATGGCATGGAGTCAAGAGTTTTTGTCCGAGTTATTGGATACTTTTGAGTATAAAATATTTCATTTGAATTCATCTGCTCCTGCAAAGGTCTCAGATATTTCTTCTAAAAGATTTCTTTTTTATTCACTGGAAAAGGGAATAACACTGCAAAGCTATGTGCTTGCAAAAGAGTTCACGCAATATGAGGGCTTAGCAGCCTGGGAAGTGCAAAACAGCAGTAATATTCTTGTTCAAAACGATGAAGACGGTGGGTCACTCTGTTTTTATGTGAATGAAAATTCTCAAGAGCATAAATGGATTACTGCCAGATTAAAAGATTTTTCACTGGATGAAGTTCCTTTTAGCATAGAATAAGAGCAGAGAGGGCATCAGCCCATCTCTACAGAATCTATCTCACCCTTAAACTCTTCAATGGAAAATGTGATTCTGTTGGCAATCTCTTCAGGTGTTTCTCTGAGCAGTGTTTTGTCCAAATGAATCTTGCGTGTATGCTTGTTGTAATCCCCCAAAACATAGGTAACTAAAACAAAAGGGGTTTCTGTTACATCACATTCATTTACCGTCGTTTCAACACCGGGAATGCAGTAATCAATATCTATATCCGGATCTACCATCGCTTTATTTACCAGTGTAACAACTTTCTCTAACTTTTCTTTCGTTGCTGTGTCCATAACAAACTCTCCTGAAATAATATCGTCTATAGAATAATTATAGCAAAGTTAACAGTATCCGTGCAGATATGAGAACTCTTTTTCTCAAACATGGCAAAAGTGTGTAAAAAACGAAAAACTGCTCTTCGATTATATTTTCTTATTCTATACCGTGAAACTGTTTATAGATTCTTTGGACATAATTCGGCTTCAGTCCCAGGATTTTTATCTCTGCTATCTCTTCTTTGATATGCTCTTTTTTGATTGCTATGAGCATTTGCCATCTCTTGACAAGGATCTCTTTGATATCGGATTCAAAATCTCCTTCATAATCAGGAAAGGCCTGCGTAAGTGCTGGAACAATTTCATTTAACGGTGTTGTTTTTATAATCTCAAGCTGCTCTTGGGGGTGTGTTTTTTCCACATCAACATAATGTGTCCATGTCGCTTCCAAAAGAGTTCTTATCTCCTGTGCATAGTCTCTTTCCTGTGTTGAAAATTTCTCTTTTAACAGCTCCGGAATCTCTTTAAACGCATGTGCATTGACTATTGCAAGTTCTTCTTCGAAACTTTTGAGATCTTCTTCATACTCGGCTGCATCTTCATAAAGTTTTGCAATTTCAGCATTTTTGTTTTTATTGTTATTTGCTTTTTTCGGGGCAGGGTTTTCTTCTTCTTCGTTTACGGCACAGGCTTCTTTGAGCTCCTGCATTTGCATCTCCATATACCGTTTTGTTTCTTGAGTAGCCATATTATCAGTACCTCACAATAATTTTTTTGTATTTTAGATAAAGTTAGAGTAATTAGAAGTTAAAGAAGAAAACATATTCATTTTTTAGGCTTATATAAAGGTTGTGAAATTTATCTAATTAACACGATAGTTTTTATTTAAATTTGGCATGATAAAATTATAAAAAAAAAGGAAAAAATATGTCACATACTTTAATTCACAATGCAGACGAGTGTAAATACGAATACCACATTGACGGTCACGTAGCCTACATCAGTTATGATGACCAAAACGGAGAGATGCACTTGACACATACAATTGTGCCGGAGGCTCTAGCGGGCAAAGGTCTTGCCAGAACTTTGCTTGAGGATGTACTCAAAGAGATAGAAAAAGCGAATAAAAAAGCGGTAGCAAAATGCTCATATATTGTAAAATACCAGGAGAAGCATCCTGATAAAAGTCATCTGTTTAAATAGAAACACAACAGCCTTTTTGCATAAGCTCATCAAGCCATTTGGCATGAGCCTGTGTCAGGACAAGTCTGTTATAGGTGAAATCCAACTCCTTCAGGTTTAGCAGATTTGTAATTTCTAAAGGGAGTGCAGAGAGTCTGTTTTTCCAAAAAGTCAATTTTTTTAAACCTGTCAACGCTCCGATTTCGGGAACAAAAGAGGAAATCTGATTTCCGCCGAGTTCCAAAGAACGTAAGTTTTTTAAAGAAGCTATCTCTTTGGGTATCTCTGTAAGTTGGTTTTCCTGAAGAAGAAGCAGCTTGAGATTTTTTAAAGATCCTATCTCTTTTGGTAGCTCTTTTAGTCTGTTCCCCGCAAGATAAAGCTCTTGTAAATTGCTCAAACCAGCTATCTCTTTTGGTAACTCAGTAATCTGATTGCCAAGAAGATAGAGCTTTTTCAACTGTGTAAGAGTACCTATTTCCGGTGGTAAATCAGAAACCTGGCTGCCAAGAAGATTGAGCTCTTCTAATGCAAGTAAAGTCTCTTTATCCCGAGGAATTCCTCTGTAGTAGCCGCCTTTGAGATAAGAATCATGCTCTATCCACTCCAAATCCGATATATTGTTTTTGTCGGCCCAGAGCCAAAGTTTATGAACCATTGTTTATTGTTTGTGAAACCCTAGGAGTTTTCCAAAGAGTTTGTCTTCGGTCAGTCCCATCTTCGCAGATGTCATCAGGTTGTTTTCTTCATAATATTTTACAAGTTCCTGGGCATCCTGACCTGTCATCATTGCCTGATAACCAAGGGCTGCATGAACTTCCTGAAGATGCACTTCTATACCTTCTTTTTTTGCCAACGCTTCGACAATCAGTGCGGTTTTTACAACATCTTGAGCCTCTTTGCGTACGGATTCTCTCAGTTGGAGAAATTTTTCCTTATCTTCGAGAAACTGTTTGTGTTCTTCTTCTGTATAGTTTTTTGTTTTTTCACGTACTTTTGCATCTATCTCCTGCTCAACAATGTTTGCAGGCAGTGTAAAATCAAATTTTTCAAGCAGGGCATTGACAATTTTTGGCTTTAACTCTTCCATATAGAGTCGTGAAAGTTCTTCGGAGATAATTTGGTCCGCAAATTTTTCTTTGAGTGTCTCAAGAGTTGCCAAAGGGTCACTAAGGATTTTTTGAGCAAAAGCATCGTCGGGTGTCTGGGCTTTTTGTTCTTGGATTTCATGAAGTTTTACATCAAATTTTGTTTCTTTACCGGCTAAGTCAGCTGCCTGATAATCCTCAGGGAAAGTGACGGTTATACTTCTCTCTTCGCCGTACTCCATTCCGATAAGCTGTTCTTCAAAGCCTGGAATAAATGAGTTGGAACCGATTTTTAGATTGAATTTTTCGGCACTGCCACCTTCAAAAGGTTTTCCCTCAATGAAACCTTTAAAGTCTATTACTGCTACATCACCTTCTTGCAGGGGTCTTGGTTTTTCAATAGGTATAAATGGCGCTTGTTGTTGGACAAATTCTGTGAGTTTGGCTTCTACAGCCTCAGGGTCTGCTTTTGGTTTTGTAAAATCGGGTACAATTTCACTGTAATCCAGTGCATCAACATCAACTACAGGACTGACTGAAAGTGCTACTTCAAAGTATACATTCTCTCCCTGCTGTTCATATTTTTTAAGAAGAGGCTGTCCCAATATAGTTTCAATATCTATGTTCGCTTCTTTGATTCCTGCATTAATGAACTCTTTGAAGACTTCGCCAGCGGCTTCTTGCTCAATATTTTCACTTTTTTGTGCATCAGCATTTGTATCTTTGGAGAGTTTTTCTTTAAATTCTGCCACTTTGGTTTCTATTGTACGATTCTCAACGGTACCACTCATAATAAAGTTAATATCGTCAATTTTTTTTACTGAGACTTTCACTCTGATCCTTTTGCTTTTAATAGTATTATTCTAACATTATTGTCTAAAAGTAACTTTTTATACGAAGTTGGATAAATAATAAAAGATTGTTTAAATTTTATGGGGATTGACATAATAAAAAGAGGAGGCAAGCCACCCATAAAGGATGACTTACGGGTACAGTAATTATACTGCTTCGACGTTAGGCATTTCCATCGTGATACAATCACGATTAAGCATGTCAGTACATACATAAACACATAATGCACAACCTTTACATCTATCTACATCAACCCATGATGTATTTCCGTCTTTATCGAACATTAGAGTATTTGCTTCTGGACAATACAAAGTACAAGTATTACACTTGTACTCAGCACACATGTCAGAATTAACTTTTGCTACATAATACATTTATTTTCCTTTTTTATATATCGAATTTAATGATTAAATCTTCAGTATCAAGATCGATAGAATTAGCCATTTCAAAAGTTTTACTGATTACATCCATGTTTTTTTGGAGTAATTCTTCTTTTTTCTTAAACTTTTTCTCTATTGCAGAGTCAAGCATTGCTGTACCACCAGATGATACGAATGATGTTCCTAAAAATCTTTCTTTTACCGCTGTTTCAATATTGTCAATACTTACAAGATTAATAAGTCCAAGCATCATACCCATCATTGCCATATTTGTTGCCAGTTCTGTTCCTGCAGTATCAAGTGCAAGTTTTGTAGCATCAAACTGAACAACGGTAGCTCTTAAGTCTTTTAAAACTTTTACATCATCTTCATCAAGTACATTTACTTCAGAGTTAATGATAATCAAACTGTCAGGCTTCAGACCTGTGTAAAACGGCATTGTATAAGACTTACCGTGTGTTACAACCTGTGAGTGGTAAATCAGGATAATATCCGGATATACAACTTCACCAACTTCATAAATCGGCTCTGTTGAAGCTCTTACATAAGCTTCAACAGGTGCCATTCTTTTTTCAGAACCAAAAAATGGTACCAAAGATGCATATTGCCCTGCATTATCCATTGTTGAACCAAGGATGTGCGCAGTTGTTACAACACCTTGTCCCCCTAATCCAGAAATACGTATGTTATATCTTTTTTTTCTTGTTTTATCAGCCATATTAATTTACCGCCTCTGCTTTTTGAGCTTTTCTTGCCATTCTTGCTGCTTTTTCTTCAGCTTCTACACGTTCGATGACTTCTTTTGCTTCATCAGTCATGTACTCTTCAAATGTAAAACGATCTTTTTCTTGTGCTTTTGCATCTGCAAATACTTCATGAGTTGGAATAGAGTACTCAATGTTACATGATGTATATGCATGAATAAATGTCGGTCCAACTTCACGAGCTACAAAAATTGCACGTCTAATAATCTTAGCCGCTTTTTTGATGTTTGTCGGAGACATTCTTACAGTATAGACACAACCAGCTGCTCTTGCAAGCTCTGTTGCCGGCATTTTACCGAAGTCTTTTCCTTTTGGAGCCATTTTAAGGATAGCACCTTTTGGAGACATACCAGAAGATTGTCCACCTGTATTTCCATAAACTTCATTGTCAAGCATGATTGTAGTAAATTTTTCACCACGAATCCATGAGTGCATAGTCATTGAAAAACCAATATCCATTGTACCACCATCACCGGCAATAGTAATAACATCTTTTGTTTTATCAGGGAAACGTAATCTGAATGCACGTGTCAATCCTGATGCCATAGCATTTTGGTCACCGTAGTTACCATAAATAAACGGCACCGCAGCCTGAGAGATAGCCAAACGACCACAGCCGGCTGTACCTAATGTTACTGTATCTTCCGGGTTTGGAAGTGAAGCAAAAATCAGTCTGATATAGTATGCCATCCAACAACCAGAACACATTGGGTGTTCTTCTACCAGCTCTTTAAACTGCCCCATATTACCTGGACCAGCTTCTTCTTGTGTTTTTCCAAACGGACCGTAGTCAACTAGTTCTACATAATCTTTTGGTAGATATTTTTTAAATCTCTCTGCTGGAGTTATATATTTTAAACTCATTTTATCTCCTTTTTTATAGTTTTAAGTCGTATTCTAAGCCAAGTGAATTATGAATTTCTTTCATTATTAACTCAACTGGAAGTGTCATACCACCGTATACTCTTGGTCCCTCTGTAACAATTCCACCATTTGGAATCGCCGCTTTAACTTCTTTACATAACCAACCGATAATATTGTGTTCAGGGACTATGATAGATTTTGCATTTTTAACTGTATCTCTAATTTCATCAATAGGGAATGGTCTGATAGCTTTTACTTTGATTAAACCAACGCTTAAACCGGCTTCTTGTGCATATCTCCATGCTTCTCTTGCCTGTGCAGCTGCACAACCGGAAGCAATAAGGAATACTTCAGATTCAGGGTTTTTCACTTCAATCGGTCCACCAAGATATTCATAAATATATTTCATTGCACGTTTGTTTGAATCCCAGATTTCCTGTTGCCATACAGCATGAATCAGGTAAGACATAAAGTTTGATTTCTGAACAGGTGCATCACGTTGGATTCTTGCCGGTGGAGTTTCATTGTCCATCGCAGGAACCGGTGCAGCAACCGGATCAAATTCATTCAGTGCCATATCTTCAGGAGTCATGTCCACATAGCCTTTTGCGTGTGTTACGAAGAAACCTTCAGTAGCAACAGCAACAGGAATGTATACATCAACTTTTTCAGCAATAGCAAATGCTGCCAATGTGAAGTCAAATGTGTCCTGCTGGTTTTCAGCATGTAACATTACGGCACCACAGTGCATCATATATGCCATTTCGATATTATCTGGCTGAATAGATAATGGTGCATTGATAACACGTGTCAATATCCCAAGTACAGCCGGAACACGGTGACCTGGCCAAGAAACAATTGCCTCTAAACCACGAAGTAGACCTGGTCCTGAAGTAGCTGTAAAAAGACGTACACCCGCTCTTGCAGCACCTGCGATTGCAGACATAGTACCAAGCTCTTCTTCAGCTCTGTAGTACTCTTTAATGTGCCCTTGCGCATATATGTCACCAACAAGGTGCATTACCTCTGACTGTGGTGTAATAGGGTAGGCGATTGCCATATCAACACTTGCTCTTTTAACAGCTTCTGCCATTGCCTGCGCACCTGTGATAAAGTGCTTTTCTCTCGGAGCTTCTTTTAACAGATAGTTAATATCTACTAATTTTTTTTCTAATTTTTTTTCTGGATTTGGACTCATTGATTATCTCCTTTATTCAACTTCAGTAACATGTTCACCTTTTCTTGTCATGATGAGACTTCTGTACTCACCATAATCAGCAGGTGATAATGTAGTCAAATCTTCTTTAGGTAAAGATGGATTTTCAGGTGGTAAAGTAGTTTCCCACTCAATGCCTAGTTTGTTTCTTTCTTCAATTACAATTTCTTTAAATTTATGAATATCTTCTGCATGAAGGTCTCTGATTGATGCCATAGCCTCTTCATGACCCATATAGGCACACAATGCTATAGTATAACAATCTGTACCGGCACGTATCATTCTAAGAGTAAGATTTGCATAGTGACAGTGTACACCGACAAAAACACACGCTTTGATTTTGTTATCTAAAATTGTAAGGTTGGGGTGATTAGGATTAATCTCCGCCTTCACATCAATTTTAGGGTACTTTGGTCTGTAATCCGGCATTGGAATAATTTTACAGTTTGGAATTTCAGATGCTAACTCTAAGATTGCTTCTGCTTTTGCCGCAACATCATCTTTCCAATCCCATAATACTTGTGGACCAGGGAAGATTGTCGGATTATCTTTTGTTAGAAGTGCTCTTGCAGCATCTCGCATAGCCTCTTCTTCACTTACTTTGTTTCCATAAAGTAAAGCCTGCCCTTCAGGTGCAAGTTCAACTCCCATGTATGGTGCGGATGTAGGCATATACCCAGCCGGACCTTCTGTTACTTTTTTTAACATTGTTACCTCCTTATTTAGTACGAATACGAAAAAGTTTCGATAAATTACATCGAAATGCCCTAACACGCAGTTAAGCTTGGTAACTATATTTTAATCTTAAGACTGCTTTCTTTCATCTAGTTGAATTTGCGAATTATTATTATTAGCATTTTATACTATTATAAATATGATAAGAATTATAAATAGGTATGTTTCCCAAGGTCCGTGAATAGGTTGTTTCAAGAGGTTTTCTGTGAAATGTTCCAACGAGCTTAAAATAAACATAAAAAAAAGATATAGATTATCAAAATTAAATAAAGCAAAAAACATTGTAACTATTTTGCCTATTTGCCCTGTAGACGCTATTGAATTATAGTATCTACAGGTTGTTTTAAAAAGAAGAGGAAATATTAGTGTGTAGAATTTACACAGTATAAATTATTTATTTATACTGAATTGGGGAAGAATCAAAAAAGGAAATTTTTGACTGAGTAGTTTTACATCATCTGCAATACTCTCACCGATAAAGATTAAGAGTGATTTTTCTTTATACTCGGGCAGCTCTTCATAGCTGGCATCACCAAAGGAGTAATTGATAAAGATAGGATTGGGTACATCGGTAACTTTTACAATACCTTTTGTCCTGTAGATACTCTTGGGAAGGGCATTTAGGAGTTGGTCTATATCATTAAAGAGTACATTTTCTTTGAGATAGGCTACTTTTTGGGTGATAGAGTCCTTGCCTGTATGATCAAGATGCTTATAATTTTTTGCGAGGCCGATGACTTCATCTATTTTATAAACGCCTTCAAATACCTCTTTGTTTACCAGACCCTGCTCTGCATAGTGAATCATATAGTTATTAAATACCGTCTCTCCAGTGAGATTGTTTTTAATGTTATACTCTTCTTTAATCTGTATAACCTCTTTTTTTACTTCCTCAAGTTCTGCAGGTGTTACCAAATCAACTTTATTGAGTATGATAATGTTTGAACCACCCAACTGATACTTTGCGGTAGAGTTCTCTTTGTATGTATCAAAGTTTTTTGCGTCAACAACACATATGATACCTTCAATGGATATACCGAGATTT
Organism: Sulfurimonas sp. SWIR-19; assembly: GCF_020410885.1. Taxonomy (GTDB): domain Bacteria; phylum Campylobacterota; class Campylobacteria; order Campylobacterales; family Sulfurimonadaceae; genus Sulfurimonas; species Sulfurimonas sediminis. Next base: position 419,489 of record NZ_CP084578.1, read on the forward strand.
TGCAAAGAGAGAAAAATCGGAAAAGGCTCGGAAGCACCGGAGGTTTCTACAAATATGATGTCGGGATTGTATTTGTTGACAATTTCACTCACACCGCTTTCGAATTCCTGGGCTAATTTGCAGCAAATACACCCTTCTGAAATTTCCAGGACTTCACTGTGTACATTTGTAAGAATTTTACTGTCAACGCCTATATCACCAAATTCATTGACAACTATTGCTATTTTTTTGTTTTTAAAATATTTTTTGACAGTATTTGTAAGCATGGTTGTTTTACCTACACCTAAAAACCCTGTAATTATAAATGACTGTATGATGGGATCTTCCTTTAATATGGAATTATGTTTGTATAGAACAGATTGTTCTGAAGTATTATAATATAAATTGGAAAAAGTAACTACTGTGTTGCATAACAGTAGTTACATTATGACTATTTTCTTGGAGATTCTAAAATCTGCTCAAATCCGACTTCTTTACACCAGTCAACTGTCAAGTCAAATGCTGCTGAAGCAGTATCAAGATTTTTCTGAATAAGTTCTTTCTTTTTCTTGAACTTTTTCTCAATAACCGAGTCAAGTGTAGCTGTACCGCCAGAAGCCGTATATTTTTTCAGGAATCTGTCTTTGATTCCCTCTTCAATAGCAGGCTTGCTTACAGTTCCCAAAGCACCAAAGAGGGCACCCAGCATCGCCATATTTGTTGCTAGTTCAGTTCCTGCCATATCGATAGCAAACTGAGTAAAGTCTTTCGTAAGCACTTTTACATTCAAATCACTCAATGTTTTTTTATCATCATCTGTTAAAAGGTCTCTGTCACTGTTGATGATTACAAGACCGTTTTCTTTGATACCTGCATAAAAAGGCATTGTATATGATTTACCCATAGTAATAACCTGCGGGTGAAAAATCATAACGATATCGGGGTAAATAACTTCCCCTCTGTCATAAATAGGCACTGTCCCTATTCTTGCATAACTTTCAGATGGCGCCATTCTCTTTTCAGCACCAAAAAACGGATTTGATACAGCATAGTAACCTTCTGTATCTGCAGCTGTAGCAGCAATGTGTGCTGCTGTTACCGCGCCTTGGCCGCCAAGACCAGGCATTCTGATTTTTATTGAATCTTTTGCCATTATATACGCCCTTCTTCTTTACATTTTTTCAAAAATTCTTCTGCTTCAGGTGAAACATGTTTGTAAGATGCGAATCTGTCTTTATCTTGATCTTTCATCTCACCAAGGCCTTCATTTGCACTTAAACCGATTTCAAGAATACACGGTGTGTAAATATTAAGGAAAGTCGGTCCGATTTCTCTTGCTATCAAGATTGCTTCTCTGACTGCTTTGGCAACTGCTTTTGGAGCAGAAGCTGTCATATTTACAGAGTAGTGACATCCTGAAGTTGTTGCTAATTCCCACATAGGAACTTTGTCAAACTTTTTACCCATAGGCGCCATTTTAAAGACTTGTCCTTTTGCTGTAGCACCAGACTCCTGCCCACCTGTATTTGCATAGACTTCATTATCAAAACAGATAGTAGTGATATTTTCCTGTCTAAAGAAAGACTGAAGTGTATAGTCCAGACCGATATCAACAGTAGCACCGTCTCCGGCTAAAACAACAACATCTTTTTCAATATCCGGGAATCTCCAGTCAAGAACTCTTTTGATCCCTGATGCAACTGCATTTTGGTTACCAAAGAGTGAGTGCACAGTATGAAGCGCAATATGCGGGAACATTAAAGATGTACACCCTGTCGAGTTTACAATAATTGTATCTTCCGGTTTTGGCAGTGCAGAAAGTACATATCTCAGTGCAGCCGCTTCAGGACAACCGGCACAGAGTGAATGCTCTTCGAGCAACTCTTTTGTGTCAGGAAGTTCCTTGATACCACGTGGTTTGTCCATTTTGACTGACCATGTAGCTTTTTCCTCAAGATCTATAATCTCTTGAGGCATAATATCACGAAATTCTGGATTTATTTTATAGATATCTAATGCCATCTTATGCTCCTTTTCCCGGGTTGATTTTTTCCATAACTTCCGCAATAATTGCTTCAGCAGGCATACTCATACCACCAGCGACTCTCGGTCCACCGACAATGTCTGCTTCACACTTGTTGTAGAGTTCTTTTCTTACTTCTTTTTCTAACCATCCGACAACATTGAATTCAGGTACAAATATATGTTTGATACCTTCAACAGCTGCAAGAAGTTCTTTGGCAGGGAAAGGTCTGATTGTTCTCAGCTTGATAACTTTCGTTTTTATGCCAAGTTTCATAAGCTCTCTGTGTGCCTCTTTTGCCTGGTTTGATGCCGTTCCACATGTAACGAATGCAATTTCCGCATCATCTTCACCGGTAATGTGGATAAGACCTTTGAGGTAGTGTTCTGCATAAGGGCGTGAACGCTCTACCGCCGATCTTACTTCCCACTGCCAAGAAGCGTGTGTTGCATACGAGATATAGTTAGATTTCATTACGAACGGATCTCTTAAAAAACGTCCCGGAGGTGTTTCTGAATCAATCGGAGGCAATGGCGCTTTGTACGGATCATATGGAGCTAGCGCTATGTCATCAGCCGGAAGCATAACTGCCTCTCTTGTGTGAGATACAAAGAAACCGTCTACTACTGTAATAATAGGAACATGAACATCAGGTTTTTCAGCAACTGTAAATGCTGCAATTGACATGTCGAAAAGTTCTTGAACATTTTCAGCATACCAAATCATACATCCTGTTTCGAGCATGAATGAAACTTCTAAGTTGTCTGGTTGAATAGTAAGTGGTGAGTTAATACCACGAGCCATTAAAACCAGTTGACAGGGAATTCTTGTTCCAGACCATTGTGGAAAGTTTTCCATCGCTCTAAGTGTCCCCGGTCCGGAAGTAGTTGTTACTGTTCTGGCACCTGCCATTGCACAGCCTGCAACTTCAGACATTACACCAAATTCGTTTTCACCTCTAAAGTAAGTACCGACATATCCTTCAGCCCATAATTCACCGATAAGGTGAGCTGCTTCTGATTGTGGTGTAATTGGGTAAGATACCGAGGCATCTACCGTACATCTTTTCATTGCTTCTTTTAAAACTTCAGAACCAGTCATGAAGTGTTTCTCTCTAGGAGCTTCGAAAAGCAAATAGTCTGTTGAAACTAATTTCTGTCCAGACCAGTTGTGTGTGTTTGTCATATCACTTCGTTTACTCATTGTTTTATACTCCCAACTCTGATTTAACTTCTTTAGCTATTTTAATGAACTTTTCAAGATCAGAAGCATGTTGGTCTCTAATAGTAGCCATTGCATCTTCATGTCCGGATAAAGCACACATTGCTATAGTGTAACAGTCTGTTTCTGCTCTAACAATCTTTAATGCAACATTTGCATAATGACAGTGAACACCGATAAAAATTGCTGCTTTGATTTTGTTTTCCCAAATCGTCAAATTTGGATGATTTGGATTGATTTCAATTTCAGCATCAATTTTTGGATATTTTGGTCTGTAGTCATACATTGGAATCATGTTTGCATTCAGAACTTCTGCCATCTCTTTGATAAGAGTTGCTTTTCTTTTTGCTTCATCGCTCCATGCGTAAAGTACTTGTGGACCGGGGAAAATTGTTGCATTTTCTTTTGTCAACATCTGTTTTGCAATTTCTCTCATTGCCGTTTCTTCATCTACCACATCTTCTAATAAAAGTGCTTTTCCTTCTGGTGGTGTTATTACACCTTCGTACGTAGCCGCAGGATATGGTGAATAATACGCAGGACCTTGGTTTGCCATAAGTTCTCCTATGATTTTTTTATTTTACTCTATTTGTTACTTAAATCTAAAACTTAGACTTAGACTGCTTCAACGTTAGGCATTTCCATCGTAATACAATCACGATTGAGCATATCAGTACATACGTATACACATAATGCACACCCTTTACATCTGTCTACATCAACCCAAGATGTATTTCCGCTTTTATCGAACATGAGTGTATTTGCTTCCGGGCAATACAGGGTACATGTATTACACTTGTACTCTGCACACATGTCAGCATTCACTTTTGCTACATAATACATTTTTTCTCCTATAAATGACTTAAACATAAAATACCAGTCTATTGAAAATTTCAATCAATTCTAAGTATCTTTATCAATTTTGCGGCATCAAAAAATATAGAAATATACTTTTTATCAGCAACATTTTATGTTTTCAGTTGGGAGTTTACTTGGAAAGTCCTTTAAATTCTCTTTAATTTATAAGATAAATATTTTTTGTAAAACAATAAATCTGCACATATAAGTTGTTTTGCCGGGTCTTGTGCTACTTTTTGAAGCAATGAGGATATATTAGTGCTACAATATGTAACACTTAGGATAGCCGGATTATCTCAAATGGCTGTATATTGAGATTTAACCTAAATATTAGCTGTGGTAATCTGTGCCTGATTCTATTTTTAGCCGAGCTTAAAAGTTATAATGTTTAAATTGCTGACATATAAACAAAAAGGGGTTCCATATGGTTCAGGTTAATAGTATTATAGATCCGTCAGCACTTAATGATGTGTTGCATGGCTTAGAAGAAGAGGGAATACAGGGTGTTACTGTAACAAGAGTATTAGGAAAAGGTTGTTGGGACGGTACAGAAACTGAATTGACAGAAAAGGTAATGGTTATTGTTATAGTTCCCAATAAGATTTATAAAGACAAAGCAATGGAGGCTATTCGTGCAAATGCACAGGATATTGATCACGGTGCAGGAAAAATCTGGGTCGTGCCTGTGTTGGAAGTTGAACGTATCCGTACCGGCGAAAGAGATTTGGATGCTTTGGAAAAGACTATTGTGAAAAACAAGAAAAGATCGAATGATATTGATTTAGATGCTTTCAGTGCTATTGATACACCGGCGAGCTAAGTATTAGCACCAGAAAACAGGAGTTTTAATGGAAAAAATTATACTGCTTATTCCGGGTATTCCTATTGTGATAGCATTTTTGCTGATTTTTGTGAAGAAAAAAGAGTTTATTCCGAAAATCAGTCTTATTTTGTCCAGTATGATAGCCTTGCTCGGACTGTACGGAGCTTATTATGTTATAAGTAATGATACGCAAATCACAGGATTTGGCGGTTTACTTATATATAATCAGCTTTCAGCTGTTTTGGTGCCCTATGTTGCAATTCTTGGTCTGGTAATTCGTAAATATGCTACGAAATACATGTGGGACGAAGCAGGGTATAAAAGATTTTTCATTCTTTTGAACTTTATTTTTGCGTCAATATATTTACTGGTTATGAGTAACAATCTGATTGTTTTGGCTCTGGCATGGCAGCTGATGAGTATCGGTCTGTATCTGCTTGTCTCATTTAATGTTGGTTCAAAAACAGCTGTAAAAAATGCAAGATGGACTATGTATATACATAAGGGTGCAGATTTGGTTTTTTTACTCGCTGTGATACTGACATATAAAACATTTCAGAGTCTCGATCTTGCAACGTTGAGTGAAAAGTGGCTGCTTATGTCAAAAACATCGGTTGATGAGCCGATAATCTTTGTAATCGGGCTGCTTTTTTTAATTGCCGCGATGATGAAATCTGCCATCGTGCCGTTTCATATCTGGCTGCCTTACACTTCTGAAGCGCCAACCCCGGTATCTGGATTGATGCATGCGGGTGTTGTCAATGTAGGCGGTATACTGCTCAACAAGCTTGCTTATCTGTTGATGCTGACGCCGGGCGTACTCAATATCGCTTTTGGCATTGGACTTTTTACCGCAATATTTGCATCGGCTTTGATGCTGGTGGTCTCAGATATCAAGCGTTCTCTTGGATACTCTACCGTAGGACAGATGGGATATATGATTATGGAAATAGGTTTGGGTGCATTTTCACTTGCCGTCTATCATCTTATCGTGCACGGTATTTTCAAAGCAACACTCTTCTTGGAATCAGGGGCCTTGATTAAATATGCCCGACATGATCCAAATATACCCGAACGCCTCTCCTATAAAGTATTTTGGGAGGATAAAACAGGCAACAGGAGCAACAGACTCTTTTATCTGATTGCATTTTTTACCATTTTGCCGGTTCTGGCTTTTATAGGGGTGAAAATGGTACTGAGTGAAGAGTTCTTTGAATTTAATGCGGCTATTGTTATACTGGCCTTTGCCTGGTTGACAGGAACACAGCTTTTCCTGTCATTCTTTAAAGTCTCAAAGTCTGATTCGATACAAGTCATTCTGGCACTTGTCAGCACGTTTGTTCTGATTTTGTTTACCTATGAGTTTATCGGTCTGACACTTGAGCATTTTTTATATGGTGATGATGCCTTACTCTTTTATAAAGCGGCAACACTGAATGTGACGATGGCAAGTTCCATGGTTATGTTGGCTGTCATTATGACCATTGGCTGGCTCTTTATGTATAAACAGCATTTTGTGGAAATTCCGAATGCTGACATAAAACCAAGTAAAATGAAGTGGCTCTTTTACAAACTGTTGGCAAAAGAAGGGTTCTATTTTGAAATATTTAAGCGTTCTAAAAAAGGGAAACTATGATATCTGGTATTTTATTATTTGTGTTAGCCGCAGGATTTCCTTATTATGTTTTTCTGGAAAAAAGCAAGAGGATTGGCAGCAAAGGTATCTTTTTATTGAGTGGTCTTTTGCTTTTATGTGCAATAATACTCTCTTTTTTCATAGCAAATGAACATCCGACTTCACTTGTCGTGATATCATTTTTCAGTGCATTGTATACTATATACAAGGCTACAAAAACAACAAACTTTTACAGGCTCGGATACTATTTTATTTTTATAAATGCTCCATTTTTTATGCTTTTTGAAGATAAGGGAGCCTTTTACAGTCTCTCTTTGCTGGTTTCTCTCCTCGGGATCTATTTTATAGGAAGGTTTTATGAAAAAAATTACGGCAGTGCAAACTATCTTGCTGTAAGAGGCGTAACACTTGCTACACCTTATCTGAGTATCTATATCACTGTGTATCTGCTTTGTATAGCCCTCTATCCTCCCTTTCCAAATTCGCTCTTTTTTTTGAATTATCTCTTTACGGGGGAACCGTTCAGGCTTTGGTCTATAGTTGTTATAACGCTTTTTATAGGAAACTTTTTTTTAGCTATGAGAGTTATGGAAAAGTCACTTTTTGGAAAGCCGAATTTAAATATTCACTATGTGGATTTAACTTTTAAAGAAAAACTGTTGCATTTATCTGTTGTTACAGTTTTACTCGGACTGAGTATATATGGACTGAAGGAGCTGCTTTTATGAGTACAATCATGCAAAAACTTGATGCTGTCAAAGGCACGGTACCCCATTACTGGCCAATCGGCGCATTTATTCATCACAACCCTTTAAAAGGTTTTGAACATCTCCATTTTAAAGAGGGAGTAGCCCAGGCACAGAGTATTTTTGGCGGGAATGTTTACATGCAACCGTCGTATTATCTGAATCTTTACAAAGAGGGTAAAATCAATCCTAATTTGCTGGAAGCAAACTTAAAAGAGATACTCAAAAGTGACGGATTGCAGGAACATTATGATCTGGCAAAAAAATGTCTGACAGAAGTCAATCCGAAATGGAACAGTCTTCGAAGCACTGCAGATTTAAACGAACATGAAATTGATGAAGATCTGTTGGCATATCTTGATGAAAAATTTTTCTATCACAATAAAGAAAAGTGGATAGAAAAACTGACAAAACATATGACACTCTATGAGATCAATGATATTCTTTTTGAACGTGATGACAAAGAGATGATAGAAAAAGATATTATTGAGTATATCACCAGGTTTTTGGATGAAGAACAGACAACCATCACGATGCCAAACAGAGAACTGGGAATGTTTGAAACATTTAAACTGTATGAAAACTTTGACTATGCGAAGGACTCTGAGTCTTTTGTGAATGAAGCGCTTCAAAAGCTGAAAGTGAAAAATGTCGAGCAGTATCTGCTTGCACATATTTTAAAACTGCACGGATGGGCAGGATTTATAAAATACCGTTCTGAAGATCCTGACTATTTTTCACAGCAGGAGTATCCGTCATCACTTATGGATTATATGGCGATCAGACTCTATTTTGAACTTGCCTACCTTCAGCACAGACAAATTAACAATTTCGAACTGCTGGACTCTTTTGTGCAAAAAAACAGTGCCTGCGTCATTTTGAAAATACTGCAGGCAAAAGGGGATCTGCCCGGAAAATATATAGATGACATACAGGAATATCAAAATTATGAGCAGATTTTAGAAAACTATGTGCAGGATGAACTCAAACTCGATGCCAAGCAGGTGCACCTCTCAAGTGCGCAGCTGAACAATAAAGAGATTGCCTTGACAGAGTTGGCCAAAATTATGGAAACACTGCGCTCAGAAGAGGGATATATCTGGCTGAAGTCTCTTGAAGACAGCTATATTCATGCTTTCATTGATGAGATGAAACTGACGCAAACCGCTCAAGAGCAAAGACCTCTGGCTTCTGCCACATTTTGTCTGGATGTGCGTTCGGAACTGATGAGAAGATCTCTGGAGAGCAGGGGCAATTATGTAACATACGGGGCAGGAGGCTTTTTAGGTTTTCCCATCGCCTTTGTAGAGTTTGACAAGGCGCATGAACAGTTTTTATGTCCGGCGGTGGTAAAACCCGGCAATATTATATTTGAACTGCCAAAAGAAGCGCATGAAGAGTACAGTTCGAAAAAAATTATGAACAAAACTACCAAAAAAGTATTAAGTGATTTAAAAAACAATCCTTATACTCCTTATATAATGGTAGAGGCAATAGGCTGGATTTTTGGCATAAATCTTTTTGGAAAAACATTTTCTCCAAGAAAAACAAACAGGTTTCTGTCCGGCTTTAAAGCACAAAAGCCTAAAACCACATATACTCTGGACAAACTCTCAGAACAAGAGATAGAAATGTATGTCAATAAAATGCACAGATATGTGATTGTGGAAGCTTTGAAAAACAGCGCATCACAGGAGTATGCGGCAGAAGAGATTCAGGCCATTCGCGATCATTTGGTTTTCGAAAAAGAGTTGTCACTGGATATTCCAAAAGAGTTGCTGGAAAAACTGCGCACGAAGTACAAAATAACACGCAAAGATTATGAATATCAAAAGAACAAACTCAAAATGGTCGGATTTACACTTGAAGAGAAAGTGCAATACCTCTACAGTTTTTTGATGATGACAGGTCAGGTGGATAATTTTGCCGAGTTTGTCATTCTCTGCGGACACCAAAGTGTTTCAGACAACAACCCGTTTGAATCGGCACTTGACTGTGGCGCATGTGGCGGGAGCAGCAGTTTGCCAAACAACAGAGCTCTCTGTATGATAGCCAACTCGAAAGATGTAAGAGAAGCTATAGCTAAAAAAGGAATTGTCATTCCTGATGATGTTAAATTTATGCCGGCTTTACATGTAACGAGTACAGATGAGATAAAATTTTATGATACAGATATTCTCACGCAAGGAGAGTTGCGAAAGTTCAAAAAGGTTATGGCGGATTTTGAAGAAGCTTCAAGAATTGCGCGCCAGGAAAGAATCACTCAGCTGCCGTATACAAATACCCAGGAAGATATCATGGTGAAGTCAATGGACTGGTCAGAACCAAGACCGGAGTGGGGACTGGCAGGAAATATGGGTGTTTTTGCCGGTCCAAGAAGCTCTATAAAACACATGGCGTTTCAAAACCGGCTTTTTATGCACTCGTATGATGCCTCTTTGGATAATGAAAATGCGGATATTTTGACAAAAATTTTCAACGGACCTCTTATTGTAGGTGAGTGGATTAATCTCGAGCACTATTTTTCCACGGTAGACAATACTGTGTACGGGGCAGGTTCCAAAGTCTACCACAATATTGTCGCAAAAGTCGGGGTTTTTAACGGTAACTACGGGGATCTTAAAATAGGACTTCCAACGCAGTCTGTTATGCTGGAGGGCAAAGCCTACCATGAACCGGTACGGCTGCTCACCTACATGGAAGCCCCTTTGGAAGCAGTGGGCAAGGCGGTTGAAAATTCCGTAGCCAAAGAGTTTATATTAAATGAGTGGATACGACCTGTTATCATTGACAAAAAAGCGAAGAAGGTCTATTCGTATGAATCAGGTGATTTTAAAGTTATAAAAGAGTTTTAATAGTATGTTTTCTTAACCATACTTTTAAGCACAAAGTGATATAAATAAGTAATACTATACAAAGGAAATATTAATGTATACAATAGAAATTGACAAAGAGTGCAGTTGCTTTAAAAAAAGCGGGTTTGAAAACAATATGACATTTGAGTCAAGAGAAGACATGATCAACAAGGCGAGAGTGTTAGAGTGTCGTATGAATCAGGAGTTTTGTATGAAACACTTTTTTCAGGCAGTAGACTATGGAGACAAAATAATCATTCACAGTACTGTGCGACCTGTAGAAGATGAAGATGAAGATATCGAAGATGCAAGAGACTTGGTACAAAGAAGTGGCGTAACCATAGGTTTTGATGCCGCTGAAAGCACACCAAACGGAAGAGAAAACTGCAGCACACCAAGCTCTGATTTTTAAAGCCAGAATAAAGTTTCAATGCCATTAAATTCAGCAGTTATTTGGAACCGGTACTTCCGTGCCGGCTGTTGCAATAGTCCTGCCACTCTCAGTCGGCACTAAAGTACCGATTCCGAGAACTGCCGGCTTTGTGCTTTTATATTTTTTGAACGCTCTCTTATTCTCCGTAAACTGTAATACGGGATTGACGGTCATAATCCCACAGCAAAAATGTGTTATCTTGGAAATTTGAGCATTTTTTGCTGCAGTAATAATACTTGTGTCTTTATCTGCATCTCCTAATTTATAGCATAATGTTGATTTTTTTAGCGTGTCAATTTTCGAATAATCTACTTGATTCCCATCATAAACCATATTTGCCGGTGTCTGAATCATCTTATGGGCACATCCACTAAACCCCATTGTCAGTGTTATCGCTGTTAAGGTTAAACCAATTTTTTTTGTAAGTATAGCAAAATAGGTAAAATTACTTTTACAGTCTTTTGCTATACTTACAAAAAAAAGTGAGTGAAATTTGATGCAGGATTATCTTATTGTCTTTATTGTGCTGTATATGCTTCTGGAATTTTATGAAGTGCAGTGGCAAAAGGCTGGGACACTTATGGATATGCTGGCACGTATGTACCGCTATTATCATAAAAATATTCTTCTTTTTCTGATTATGCACCCGACCTTTTATTTTGCCGTCTGGTTTTTGTTTTATACCCACTATAATCCCTATGCTTTAGCATTACTCTCTTTTAAAACTGCTGATATTGTAAGTAAAATTATTATGATTGATCAGGTTTTTATAAAAAAAGAGATATCAAAAGAGTTTGCCCAGGTACTGCTTACTCCCATAGGACCGTACCTGCCGTATGCAGGGCTTTTGCTTTATCCGTTTTTTATATATATGGCCTCAGTGTGAAAATACAGAAGATAGAGACACAGACAAAGAAAAGAGCACTGAAAACGCCGTTTGTCACAGCACTCAGACGGGTAGAAAATGTGCTGTTTATCCGTGTGAAGATTACATGTAACCAAGGTTTTTATGCTTACGGCGAAGCACCTGCCACAAAAGCAGTGACAGGAGAAGACCTGCAAAGTATTGCAAATGCGATTGGCGGATTGCAAGATGCCTTGCTTGGTCTCGCACCGGGTAAGGCTTTACATGTAATCCATGGCAGTACAATGGGTTCGAGTGCAAAAGCCGCTCTTGATATGGCCGTTGTCTCTTTGCTGGCACAGCAGAATAATCAGACACTGTTACAGTATCTCGGTACAAAAGATTTTTCTCCGATTTTTACCGATATTACTGTCAGTCTCAATGATGCAGAGAAAATGCTTGCAGATGCGAAAAAAGCTTTTGACAACGGATTTCATATTTTAAAAGTAAAGCTTGGCAGTGACATAAACCATGCTGTTGCAGTTACAAAAATGATTTGTGAGACGCTTGTGGATGCAGAGGTGCTCATAGATGCCAACCAGGCGTGGAGTCTTGAACAGTCATTATACTATGTTGAGGCAGTAGAGGGATTACATGTAAGCCTGATTGAACAGCCTGTTGGTGCAGATGATTTACAGAGTCTGAAAATCATAACCCAAAAAAGCACTGTTCCCATTCTTGCGGATGAGGCGGTATTTACTCTTGAAGATGTCAAAAAAGTGCATAAAGAGGGCTGTGCCGATATGATAAATGTCAAACTGATGAAATGCGGCGGTGTGAGCAGGGCACAGGAAATTTTGGAATATGCCAGAGCCAACAACATAGAGTGTATGCTGGGTTCTATGCTGGAGGGTCCCGTCTCCATACATGCGGCTCTCTGTCTTGCTTTTGCATACAGAGATGTTGTAAAGTATGTAGATTTGGACTCTCCTTTGCTGTATAAAAAGACGCCGAGGGTTTTAGGAAAATTTGGTATAATACGCAATACAATACAGAGTCTTGCAGGTTTGAGCACATATAAAGGTTGAGAAATGAAATATGATTTTTCCGGGGTTTTAGAGGGTGATTCGGAGTTGATTTATACTGAGCTCAGAGACAGATATTTAACCTGTATAGAATCATATGCCTGTGAGCAGGTGGTAAAACAATTTTATCTGAGAATTATCAATCTGTTTCATCAGTCATTCACTTCGAATGATATCAATACTCTCTATAAAGAGCTGGCACTGTATAAAATCTCTATGAATGTTCCCTACATCATTATGACCAACGAAATATACGGACTGAAAAACCTTTTGTTATCCAGAATTGCACAAAATATTGAGAGCAATAAAATTTTGAATCTCATTGCCCTGTTTAAAGAGATAAACAATGGTGTTGCCTATATTTATCTTTCAAGATATACACAGGAGATTTATACGGTAAACAACAACCGGCTCAGCTCTTTATCTGATCTTTTGGACAAAGATATCATAATAAAACACTACGAAGCACATCTAAACTGGCTCAATGACCTGGCAAAACATATTAACAATTTTGACAAAAATGATTTTCCCGAACTTGACGGGATGCAGTGTGAGTTTGGAGACTGGCTGCACAACAGTGCAAAACAAATCATTCAAAACAATTCAAAGCTCAAGGCTTTAATACGGCTGCACAATGATTTGCATATGTTTGCGAAAAAAATATTTGTAAATTTGAAAACATCGGAGTATCATGTACTGATTTCCTATCTGGAAAAATGTGAGCTTATCTCTTTGAGTATCGGTACAGAGTTGGCACTTATTGACAATATCGAGATGAATAAAAAAATGACCAAGGACAATCTGACAGGTGCGCTTAATCGAAATTCCCTGGAACTGATATTTAAAACCCAGTACGAACTCTCTTATGCCACGGGGAACTCTTTTGTTCTTGCGATGTGTGATCTGGACTATTTTAAAAATATAAATGATACCTACGGGCATGTCGCCGGAGATAAAATGTTGCATTTTTTTGTTGCAATTGTGAAAAAACATATCAGAACTTCTGATATTGTCATCCGATACGGAGGCGAAGAGTTTATGATAATTCTCTCAGCCATACAAAAAGAGGCAGGTTTCAAAGTATTGGAAAAGATACGCCAGGCTTTTGAAGCCGCGGTACTTGAAGCCGATGGACAAAAGTTACAGGCCACTGTAAGCATGGGTGCCATGTGGATTAAGCCTGATAAAATATACAGGCATGCCCTGCTTGACGAATATGTGATGATTGTGGACAAGATGCTTTACTGTGCCAAAGAAAACGGAAGAAACAGAATAGAGGCTATTTAGAGGCAACAAATCTCAGCCAGATAAAGCCAAAAAAACCTGCCAGCAGTGAGGCAGCCAATATCCCGATTTTTGCTTGAAAAATGAGTGTATCATTGTTTTGGAAGGCCAAGTCTGCAACAAAGATACTCATAGTAAAGCCGATACCACCAAGCATAGACACTCCAAATATTTGACTCATAGAACTGTTTTGTGGAAGTTTTGCAATACCAATTTTTATGGCAAGAAAAGCTACTCCGGCAATACCGATTATCTTTCCAAGAATAAGTCCGAGAATAATACCAAAAGAGACAGGCTCAGATATCACTTGAGAAATAGATGAAAAGTCTATATTTATACCTGCGTTTGCCAAGGCAAAAAGAGGAATAACCACGAGACTCACCGGCAGGTGTAACTCATTTTCAAGTCTTGCAGCAGGCGAATTTACCGCATCTATTCTATCTTTTATGTTTTGTAAAACTGCCTTTTGTTGTTCATGCATTGTGTGGTCTGTTGCTACGGGATAATTGTCATACTCATCTAGTAGATTTTTTGTCTGTTGGGTAAAGTCAGTGGGTGGCATTTTTGGTTTTGAAGGAATTGTCAGTGCGGCGATGACTCCGGCTATAGTTGCATGTATGCCTGATTCAAGCATAAAAAACCACATAAACAGACCAACAATAAAGTAGGAAAGTACTGCATGAATGCCAAAACGATTGAGTGTGACCATTAGCAAAAACATAACTCCTGCAAGCAGTAAAAAATCAAAATGAATCTGTGCAGTATAAAACAGGGCAATCACTATAACAGCACCAAGGTCATCAACAATGGCAAGTGCAACCAAAAAAGTAATAAGTGCGGGTGATACACGATTGCCAAGTAAGACAAGTGCAGAGATGGCAAAGGCAATATCGGTAGCCATAGGAATCCCCCAGCCATTTGCACCAATGCCTCCATTATTGATACTTAAGTATATCAAAGCAGGTACAATCATACCGCCAATGGCAGAGAGAATAGGCAAAACAGCAACTTTGATATTTGAGAGTTCACCCACAAGGATTTCACGTTTGATTTCCAAACCGATGAGAAAGAAAAATATAGCCATAAGCCCATCATTAATCCAGTGATGTAAAGAGTTTTTTATAACAAGTGAACCAATATCAAGTTCAATTTTTGTATGAATAAAATGTTGGTATATTTCATATAAAGGAGAATTGGCAAGAAGCAGAGCAATAATAGTCATGCCCATTAGGACTAATCCGGTTGTTGTTTGTGCATGTAAAAAATGTTCAAAAGGGGTATAGACTTTTTTAAAGCCTTTTTCCCATGGTGCGTAAAGTTTCATTGAACATTCCTTAAATATCTTACAACAATTATAACACTAAATAGGAATAAGTTGAAATATGTGTATAATTTGCATATGAATTTACAGGATTTGAAAAACAGGACAATATTGTTACTTGGAAAGAGCCGGGCTTTTAGTGAAGATGAATTTCTATTACAGTTGCAGTTTCATCATATAACGCTTACAAAAGAGCCAAATGTCGATGTAGAGTTCGTTGTGGAAGGTCGTATGATGAGCCCTTATGAACAAAATCTGAGTGATACCCTTTATGAGGAAGAAAAATATGCGTTTATGGCTATAGATTTGTTTGAAAAACTTTTGGCACAAGAGATTGACAATGATACTCTGCTTATGAGCTTAAAGCTCTCCAATGACAAAAAAAGATTAAAAAGTTTTTTGCAAAACAGCTGTATAGAAGATGCGCTTTTCTTTAAACTTTTAAAAATGTACTCTTTTGGCGGTGAAGATTTTTTCGAAAATGATGACAATCGTGATGTCTCTGCTGCCTTAATAGCAAGATTTTATGAAAATATAGAAAGAAACCATAATGTGCAGTATGCGACAACAGGAATTTATCATCTGATAACACAAACAAAAAACGAACAGCTTTTAGAAGCCATCGCTTTTTTGGAACCGAGCAAAAAACATCCCAAAATTCTAAAAGCACTTGCCCTGCATGAAAAAACACCCAGGAATGTGCTGAAAATGTTTTTAAAAAAAGGGGATGAAGCAACAAAAGAAGCGATGGCATACAATGTCAATCTGGATAAAAGTATAGCCCGTGAGTTGATAAAAAATAAAAAATTTGCCGAGATCGCAGCACAGAATATCAGGCTCGATGAGGAAATGTTTTTACTTCTGTCTGTCTGTAAACATGCTTTGGCGGCAAATGAGACCTTAAATGAAGTTATGCAGCAGGAGCTTGTTACATGTAACGATGAAATGATTCATCTTGCTTTGGCTGCAAACGAATGTTTACATGTAACGACATGCAAACATCTGCTTTGTCTTAATAACGAGAAAATCAGACAAGTAATTTATGCCAACAGTGCAACGCCGAGAGATATCCTGGAGTCTGCCTATAAAGAGGGAAACTACAATGAGCCGCTGAGTCGCAACAATGCGACACCACAAAATATTTTGGAAGAACTTTTTAAATGCGGGGATGCGCAGATACTTTTAAATTTGGCAAAAAATGAAAATACTCCGGTAGAAATTTTATATCAACTGCAACTTGAGAGCCGTTTTGAGCGGGCAGTCAAAACAAACAAAGCCTTTGCAAAACATATACAAAATGAAAATATAGGATGGTTAGTATGAGAGCAGGAGAATTGAGACAGGCTTTGGAGGCACTGGTCTTGCAAAAAGTGCCCACATTTGTGTGGGGAGCACCGGGAATCGGAAAATCTTCGATTGTCAAACAGATTGCACAGAAAAACAACCTTGGTTTTATTGATTTGCGTTTGGCTTTGATGGACCCGACAGATTTAAAAGGCATACCTTTTTATGACAAAGAGTCACACACCGCACTTTGGGCACCGCCTGCTTTTTTGCCGAGTGAAGGCCAGGGGATTTTGTTTTTAGATGAGCTTAACTCTGCAGCTCCTGCTGTGCAGTCTTCGGCCTATCAGCTGATACTTGACCGGCGTGTGGGAGAGTATGAACTGCCTGAGGGTTGGGCTATTGTGGCGGCAGGAAACCGTGAGGGTGACAGAGGTGTGACCTACAGAATGCCGGCTCCTTTGGCAAATCGTTTTGTGCATTTTGAACTGGAAGTAAGTGTGGATGATTGGCGTGACTGGGCGTACAAATCCGGGCTTGAGAGTCGTATAATTGCCTACATAAGTTATAAGAATGAGCATTTGTTTACCTTTGATGCCAAAAAGGAGCATAAAAGTTTTGCAACACCCAGAAGCTGGGAATATGTCGGAAGTATTTTACAAAGTGCTCTGCCTGCATCTGTACTTTTGGAAACAGTGAGCGGTGCGGTAGGGCGGGATGTCGCCGTTTCATTTTTGAGTTTTTTAAAAGTAATGGACAGGATGCCTGATATAGAGAAAATACTCAGTGCCGAGGAGTTCGTCTACAGCGAGGAAGTGGATGTTTTATATGCTTTGAGTTCTGGCATTGTCAGTCACTATCTGCAAAATCCGAGTCAAGAGCGACTTGAAAACCTGCTTAAGTATACCCTTGGACTCAAAGGGGAATTTGCCGTAATGATAGCCCAGGATTTGCAAAGAGCAGGTGTCACGATGGAAGATTCAAGTGTTTTTAAAGAGTGGGTAAGAAAGTTTTCTTATCTGTTGCAATAGCCGGCACGAAAACACCGGTCCCAAAGGGTATTTTTTTTCCGGAATCGGTACTTCAGTGCGGGCTGAGCATGACAAGAAAGTTCAAACAGTCGGCACTGAAGTACCGATTCCGGGAGGATGCATACTCTTTTTGGAACCCGTACTTCAGTGCGGGCGAGAGTGGCAAGAAAGCTTAGCCAGTCGGCACTACAGAAAAAAATTTAGTTTTTTTCACAAGTCATGCTTTAGCATAGAAAGTACCGATTTCGAAGATGTGCTGCCTTTCGGAACCCATCCTTTAGGGTGGGCGAGGGTGGCTGAAATATTGGAGAGATATATGCAAAAAACAGAAGAAAAAATTTCACAGGCAAAGGCAAAACTTTTACTGGAGTATCCCTATTTCGGGACCCTTGCCTCAAAGATTGATGTCATTATAAATGATGATATTGAAGCCTTTAAAAGTGACGGCAAAAAGCTTGAAATCAACAGCGATTACCTGCAAAATCTAGAGCTCTCTGAAATGGAATTTGTCTTTGCCAACGGGGCAATGCATGCAAGTCTGGCGCATGAGATGCGTAAAAACAAACGCAGTGGCTGGCTCTGGCAGATGGCTACGGATATGGCAGTCAATGATATGCTTGTGCAAAACGGGCTTGATATGCCTTATGGCGCACAGTACAGAGAACGTTTCAGCGGGATGTATGCAGAAGCGATATATGCCGAGCTTAAAGATGATATTTTACGGGATGATGAAGATTTAGAATACGAGGCGGATGATTCTGATGATGTAGAACAAAAAGAGAATGAGCAAAAAGAGAAAAATGAGCAAAGCTCACAAGAACAGCTGCAAGAAGAATTGCTTCAAGAACAGCTTTTTGCCGAGGAAGCCATTGCTCTTTTGGAATCCAAAATGCACAAAGGCGAAGCACCGGTGACGATTGAGCGTTTTTTTCAGATTTCGGATTTTGGAAAAGTTGACTGGCGAAATGAACTGCGGATGGCACTTGATCCTTATTTTCGGGATGATTATGTCGTGATGCCACCTTCTAAAAAACTGCTTTACAGCGGTATATATCTGCCTTCAAATATTTCTCAGACCTTTCGTCTTGTGATTGCGATTGACAGTTCCGGCTCCATTGATGAAGTGCTTTTAAATGAATTTTTGAGTGAAGTAAATTTTTTGATGACTTTGGTGCAAAATTATCAGATTGAACTGCTTGTGTGCGATGAAAAAATTCAATCACATAGTACTTTTTACAGTGGAGAAAGATTGGAAATTGATGTAAAAGGCGGTGGGGCAACAGACTTTCGTCCTGTCTTTCATTTCATAGAAGAAAACTTTGATGATGTGAAACTGCTTTTGTATTTTACAGACCTGGATGGAACTTTTCCAAAATATGCACCGGATTATGAGGTGAAATGGATAAGTTCCAAGGAAAAGAAACTTCCGTTTGGAACACTGATAAAACTTGACTAGGCCTCAAAAATGACCTGATTTCTTCCGTTCTTTTTTGCCTTGTATAAAAGCATATCGGCTGCGTTAATATTCTCTTCAAGAGACTCCTCTTCGTTAAAGAGTATTGCGCCTATTGAGACGGTGAAATTAATAGAATGACCATCTTTAAGAGGGTAAGAAAACTTTTCTACCTCCTCTTTGAGTCTGTTGAAAATTTCTTCTGCACTGTACTGATTGATATTTTTAAGCACAACACAAAATTCTTCTCCTCCAAATCTTGCCACAATATCATGCGGATTTGTAGAACTTCTCAGGATGTCTGCGAGTGCGATGATGATTTTGTCTCCTACATCATGACCATAAGTGTCATTGATGTTTTTAAAGTGATCTATATCTATCATCGCGATGGCAAATCTTTCACCACTGTTTTTAATTTCGTCAATATACTCATTTATTGTGTCAAAAAAGTATCTGCGGTTATACAGTCCTGTAAGATAGTCACGGTTTGCATAGTTTGTTATCATCTGTATATTTTCCAAAGCTTCTATTGAATTGTTGATGCGGCAGGAAAATTCCTCTTTGGAAAAAGGCTTTTTGACATAGTCATTTGCTCCGTGTTTTAAAAAGAGTGCCGTTATCTCTTCATCTTCATTTGAAGAAATGACAAGAATACAGAGTTCGTTTTTGGTATATGTTTTTCTGATTTGGATGGTTAATTCCAAACCATCCATGACAGGCATATAATAGTCAGTTAAAACAAGAGAGATGTCGGGTTGGGATTTGAGCATACCGATGGCTTCTTCTCCGTGGGCAACGCTGATGACCTGAAAAAAAAGATTTTCAAGCATTGTCTGCATCTGCTGTCTGAAGATTCTCGAATCATCCACTACAAGCACTTTGTGCTTTTTGTTGTTTTGTAGACGTTCTATGGTGTGGATGATGTAGTTTATGTCATCTACTCCGCTTTTGTTGACATAGTCAATAATATTTTTTTGAAGAATTTTTTTTCTGAATTCTTTGTCAATATTACCGCTTAAAACTATGGCATGAATCTTTTTCTGTGTTACATAATCAACAATTTCACCATTTGGCGCATCCGGCAGGTTGATATCCAAAAGTGTAACGAAATAGGAATATCGTGCGATAAAGAGTTTTGCTTCTGCCATTGTGTATGCCACATCGACTTCCAAACCAAGAGCAGAATGTAGCTTTTTTGCAATAAGTTTTGCCAGTGTTTTATTGTCTTCTACAATTAAAATTTTTTCATTCATCATAAATGTTCCTAAAAAATGTTAAGTAGCAGTATACAGTTATTAATCTGATATTATACTAAGAATGGATATTATCCGTTTATGAATTATAAAGACTTGATACTTGATAAACTATACAGGAAACAAAATGTTTTTTTAACAGGTGGTGCCGGTGTTGGAAAAACGACCATTACAAGAGAGGTTATTGCAGCATTTGAAGGGGAGGCAAAAAAAGTTGCCAAACTGGCATCAACGGGAATGGCGGCTACACTCATAAACGGGCAGACACTGCACAGCTTTTTTGATCTGGGTATTGCTGCAGATGTGGATGCGTTACAAAAAAATGCAAAATTTGAAATCAAAAAGAAGATTAAAAAACTGATATTGAGTATGGATTTAATCGTTATTGACGAAATCTCCATGGTGAGTGATACACTTTTTGCAATGATAGAACTGCGTCTTCATCAGGCAGGTTTTAAGGGCTCTTTGCTGATTGTAGGTGATTTTTTACAGCTGCCTCCGGTTGTACGCGGTTATGGTGAAGTAAAATTTGCTTTTGAATCACCTGCCTGGCAGCATTTCTCTTTTGAAACAGTGGAGCTGACACATATCTACAGAACGGATGACCTTCGTTTTATAGAGCTTTTACATGCAGTGCGTTTTGGTGCTATTGATGAAGCTGTTCATAACCAGCTCAACGAATTTATAAAACCTCTGCCAAATGATTTGAGTCAGTTTACTTTTTTGTTTGGTAAAAATGCTTCGGCTGCAAAACACAACAAAAACCAGCTTGATTTTGTAGACGAGGCTTTACATGTAAAGGAAGCGCAGATTGTAAAACATCTCAAATCAACGCAGGACAAAGAAGTGGAGCGTTTTATGGATGATGCCAGAATAGATAAAGAGCTTGCATTGAAAGTGGGTGCTCCTGTTTTGTTTACACGAAACGCCTGGAACTACTTTAACGGAGAAAGAGGCACTGTTGTCAATGTGGATGAGAGCTGTGTGTATGTGCAAAAGAGTGACGGCAAAGTGCTAAAACTTGAGCCCACCGCACAAAGCAAGGCTGTCTGGAAAGAAAAGAGTGTCAAAGGGAAAAAAGAGATGGTGGAAGAGAATGTTTTTACGGTCTATCAGTATCCGATCAAGCTCGCTTTTGCAATAACCATACATAAGTCACAGGGGATGTCCATCGAAGATTTGATTATAGAGACCAATGAGATTTTTGCGCCTTCTCAGTTTTATGTGGCTCTTTCACGTTCCTGCAATCCTGCAAGACTCATCCTCATTGCCCCAAAAAGACAATGGCATGAGCTTGCCTATGTAAATCCAAAAGCTTTTAACTTTGTACAAAGAGAGAGAAGTTGTTAAAAAAAGTAGAAAGTGGTATATTTTTTATACTTGGTGCAACTTTGATATCTGCTCTTAACGGGGCATTGACAAAAATACTCACAGAAGATATTTCTGCCCTGGAAATTGTTTTTTTACGCAATCTTATCGGAATTTTTATCATCCTCTATACTCTTAAGCATACGGCACCAAAGCTTACAGGCGGTAAGTTCCACATGCTTTTTGTTCGTGGACTTTTCGGTTTTATGGCGATGATTTTGTTTTTTTATACAATAGCGGTTATTCCCTTGGGGGAAGCAATGACAATGAATAAAACTTCACCGTTTTTTGTGACACTGCTTGCCTATTTTATTTTACATGAACACTTAAGCAAACGGACACTCTTTGCACTGCTCATCGGATTTCTGGGTGTTGTTTTCATTGCCAGGCCTTTTGGCATGAGTTTTTCCTATGCGCATTTTTTAGGCATACTGGGCGGCTTTTTTGCAGCGGCAGCCTACACAACTATAAAGAAGATAAAAGATATATACGATTCACGGGTAATAGTGCTCTCTTTTGTAGTGGTCGGAACACTCTTGCCTGCATTGTTGTTTCTGAGCGCACCGCTTATGGATGTTCCCGCTCCTTTGCGTTTTTTGTTTCCTGAGTTTATTATGCCCGGGAGTTTACATGTATGGTTGTTGATTGTTTTGATGGCGTTTATATCGACACTTTCGCAATGGCTTTTGACAAAAGCATACAGTGCTTCAAACTTAAGTATTATAGGAGTTGTCAGCTATGCAAATATTCCCTTTGGCATAGGTTTTGGCTATATGCTTGGGGACAGTTTTCCCGATACATTGACATTTACAGGTATCCTTCTTATCATTTTTGGTGGAATTTTGGTGAGTAAAAAGAGAAGTTAAGCTTGTTGGCAGAAAATAATAGTTATCATTTATAAATATAATATGAAAAAGAGGGAAAATTTTAGATGCAAAATGTGAACGCAAGTGTTACGATTGCGATAGATGAACTTCCTGACAATGTTGTTATTTATAAGTTTCAAGACGGCGATTTTGTTTTTGTAGATATAAATAAAAATGTCGAGAAAACAGAAAATATTTCTAAAAAAGAACTGATAGGGAAAAAACTCACAGAAGCTTTTCCCGGTGTCAAAGATTTTGGGCTTTTTGATCTTTTGCTGCAGGTGTATCAAGACGGCAAGCCAAGAGAGCTTGATACAAGGCTTTATAAAGATGAAAAGACAAACGGCTGGCGTTATAACAGTGTAAGAAAGCTTTCAAACGGCGAATTGATTGTTTTTTATAAAGATATGACCCGATGCAAACAACTCGAAGATGAGGTGTATTCCTTGGACAAAGAAACAGCACAAGAGAGAAGAAAAGTTCACTTGCTTGCAAAAGCACTACAACAAACGGATGATATGGTTTTGATCACGGATGCAAACGGTATTATAGAGTATGTCAATGATTCTGTACTTGTCAAAACGGGTTATGACAGAAGTGAACTTATAGGAAATAAAACAAATATTTTCAAATCAGGAAAACATACGGATGAGTTTTATAAAAGACTGTGGAAGACGATACTTTCGGGAAAAAATTATAACAGCGTCATTATAGATAAAACAAAAGGCGGCAGACTCTATTATGCAGACTTAAAAATAACACCGCTTTTTGATGAAGAGAAAAATATCCAAAACTTTGTTGCTACAAGTACAGACATTACAAGCCGTATCGAGATGGAAAAAAAGCTGAAAAAACTGGCAACGACAGACAGTTTGACAGAGATATACAACCGCTACAAAATAGATGAAGCGATAAATCTTCACATAGAAAGATACAAACGCTACAGGGAACCGTTTTGTATACTGATGTTTGACATAGATTTTTTTAAAAAGGTAAACGATACCTATGGACATGATGTAGGCGACAGGGTATTGAAAGCTTTAAGCCGTCTGGTTTTAACACATATCCGAAAAACTGACATATTCGGTCGATGGGGAGGGGAAGAGTTTGTTATAATACTTGAAAACACAAGCAGGGAAAAAGCAGTTCATATCGCTGAAAAACTCAGAAAAAGAGTCGAAGCATACAGTATAGACAAAAAATATAAAATTACCATCAGCATAGGTGTTACAGAGTACAGCGAGCCAGAAACAAGGGAAGAATTAGTGAAAAAAGCAGACGAGGCTTTGTACAAAGCGAAACAAAACGGAAGGAATCAAGTTGTTGTTGCATAAAAGTTTATTATTGACAGGTTTGATAGTTATTGGAATTTTTAGCGGATGTGCCTCTCATCAGGATGACGGGTATTATGAAAGAGCAAACAAAGCGAGCGAGAAAGCTTTAGAAAAGTTAGACAGAGAGTAAAATCTCTGCCCAAAAAGAGTTTTTATAACTCTTTTTCGTGTTTTGCCAGGTACTCAGCAACACCCTCAGCATCAGGTTTCATACCTTCATCACCTTTTTCCCAACCGGCAGGACAGACTTCACCATACTCATCAGTAAACTGCTGTGCATCGATCATTCTCAGCATCTCATCAACATTACGTCCAAGTGGAAGGTCATTGATTACTGCATGACGAACAATTCCTTTGTCATCAATCAAGAATGAACCACGAAGTGCCACTGCATTGTTTAAAAGAACATCATAAGCACGAGAAATGTCTTTTGTCAAGTCTGCAACAAGTGGGAAATTGATACGGCCGATTCCACCTTTTTCAACTGGAGTTTCTCTCCATGCAAAGTGAGAAAACTGTGAATCAACTGAGACACCTACAACATTTACACCACGTTTTTGAAATTCGTCATATCTGTGAGAAAATGCAATGATTTCAGATGGGCAGACAAAAGTAAAGTCTAACGGGTAAAAGAATACTACAGTCCCTTTTTCACCGAAATTTTCACTTAATTTAAAGTCTTCTACGATTGAGCCGTCAGCCAAAACTGCTGTAGCTGTAAAATCTGGAGCTGGATTTGTTACTAACATATATATGTCCTTGTGTTTAATTTTATAAAGCGATTCTATCTAATTTTTACTAATAAAAATCTATATTTTTTGAGTTAATTTATAACTTTTGATTTTGCCAGTGCTGCTTTTATCTCCTGGGTACTTACATCGCCGTCAAGCTCTAGCGAAACATTGCCGTCTTTTCCGCTGACTGACATATTTTTAATCTTGCTTTTTGTGGCATCACTCATACATTCACACTTTCCTGTGGCACAGTTTTCTACCATGGAAACGATATTTTGCATTTTTACTTCTCCTGTGAAGGAAATCTTCACACCGTTGCCTGTTTTATTTACTTTTTTGTTCATTGCATAACTCCTGTTTTATGATTGGTAATAACTCTTTTTCTATTAAATTGAGTGTTTTTTCATACTCTGCTTCTGCTTTACCGCTTGGGTCTTCAAAGCCTGCATGTAAAGTCTTTACTGCTTTGGCAAACACAGGGCAGGTCTCTTTTGCCGCGTCACACACAGTCACGACCAAGTCAAAAGGCGTATCCAGTACCGTCTCTATAACTTTTGAGTGATATTCATCTCTCCAGTAGCCTCTTTGTTTAAGCAATGCCTGGGCGTGAGGATTTACCTTGCCACTTGCTTTAACACCTGAACTTTGGGCATGCACACACTTACCAAGCTTTGCATTTATGAGCGCTTCAGCCATGATGGAACGGCAACTGTTGCCTGTACAGAGAATTAAAACTTCTTTTTTTTGACTCATATTTTACATGCTCCGTTATGGGATGAATTTTTCAAAGGCGGCAAGGCTATTTCCAAATGCCGAATTTCTCTTAAAGCCTCTGTGCGAAACCTGTCAAGCGGCGAACGAATAGCATAAAAGCCCCAGGTGCCTTTTCTCTCAACTCTTAAAAAGCTGGCTTCTTTTAAAATTTTTAGATGCCGTGAGAGGCGTGACTGGATCATATCAAGGGATTCTTGTAAGTCACAGACACAACACTCCCCGTATTCATCCAAAAACCGCAGGATAAGCACCCGGGTTTCATCATTTAGTGCCGAAACAGTTTTTAAAAATATTTCCATTGCATCCTCCGTTTGCAAAATTATAGCAGATTAATATACAAATATCAAGATAT
The DNA here is from genome assembly GCF_020410885.1 of Sulfurimonas sp. SWIR-19. Lineage (GTDB taxonomy): Bacteria > Campylobacterota > Campylobacteria > Campylobacterales > Sulfurimonadaceae > Sulfurimonas > Sulfurimonas sediminis. Next base: position 445,046 of record NZ_CP084578.1, read on the forward strand.
ATTGATTTATAGATTTTATTTCGTTATACTTCCACAAAAGCGTAGAAAGTACCGATGCGAAAAGCCAGTATATTTCGGAACCCGTACTTTAGTGCGGGCGAGAGTGGAATGAAAGTAAGAACAGTCGGCACTAAAGTACCGATTCCGAGATGTTTTTGGAACCCGTACTTCAGTGCGGGCTGAGATTGACAGGGCTATAACAACAGTATAAAATAGTATAAAAGGTGAAGTATGATACTTGCATTTGGTTTGTTTTTAGTGACATTGGTTTTTATTATCTGGCAGCCCAGAGGCTTGCAAATAGGAACAACGGCAGTTACAGGTGCTCTCGTCGCCATAGTGCTGGGCATAGTGAGTTTTGATGATGTGCTCACAGTTATAGATATAGTCTGGGATGCGACACTCTCTTTTATAGGTATTATCATTCTTTCCATGGTGTTGGATGAAATAGGCTTTTTTGAGTGGGCAGCCATTAAAATGGCACGATTAAGCGGTGGCAGCGGCAATAAAATGTTTGTCTATATTTTACTTTTGGGTGCGGTCGTGGCAGCCTTTTTTGCCAATGACGGTGCTGCTTTGATTTTGACACCGATTTTGCTGGCAAAGATGAAATACCTGAAAATGAAACCCTTGCCGATTTTTGCCTTTTTAATGGCGGGCGGTTTTATAGGCGATGCCGCTTCAAACCCGCTTGTAATTTCAAACCTCACAAATATCGTGACAGCAGGCTACTTTGATATAGGTTTTGTCGAATATGCCAAAAATATGTTCCTGCCGAATCTCTTGAGTATTTTTGCTTCCATCGTTGTTTTATGGGTTTATTTTCGAAAGGATATTCCTTTACATGTAAAGGTGCAGATGCTGCCCGAAGCATCTTCTGTCATTAAAAACCAAATAATGTTTAAAATTTCATGGATCTTTTTGGCGCTCTTGATGGTGGGATACTTCATAGGCGATATACTGCATCTGCCTGTTTCTCTCTTTGCGCTTGGAGGTGCTTTGCTCTTTTTGGCAATTGCAAACCATTACAAAGCGGTTAAGCCGATTATGACAATCAAAGCCGCACCCTGGCAGGTGGTATGGTTCAGTATCGGACTGTATGTTGTTGTGTACGGGTTGAAAAATGCAGGGCTGACAGATATGGTGGCTGAGTGGATTGAAGCGTTAAACAGACAGGGAGAGACACTGGCCATCATCGGTACAGGATTTCTCTCGGCCATTATAAGTTCTGTGATGAACAATATGCCGACGATTATGATAATGGACATTGCCATAGACAAAGTCGGATATGTCGGGAATGAAGCGCTTGTCTATGCCAATATACTGGGAGCAAATCTTGGACCGAAAATGACACCCATTGGCTCCCTCGCAACACTGCTGTGGTTACATGTACTCGCGCAAAAAGGGGTAAAAATCGGCTGGAGTGAGTATATGAAAGTAGGGGTAATTGTAACACCTCCTGTTTTATTTATCGCACTTTTGGGATTAATTTAAGTTTTTTTAATTCTAAGCCGATATAATAGTATGTTAAATTAATGCAAGGAAGTAGTATGAAAAGAAGCGGTTTTACTCTTATAGAGCTCATCTTCGTAATTGTGATCATTGGTGTGTTGGCAGCGGTAGCTGTTCCGAAATTTAAAAACTTGAAACAGAGTGCAGAATCTGCTAGTGTGATAAAAGTGGCAACGGATGCATTTGCATCTATTCCTAGCACATTTGTAAACAGAGTTGACTTAGAAGGCAATACATCAAATGTTGTGCTGACTGATTTAATTAGTTTAAATGGTAAAAACTGGACTGTAAGCAGTACAGATGCAAACTACAGTGATGATGGCGGCAGTAATAATGTTGCCCGTATTGTATATAACGGGTCAGACAGAAATGCATCTTTGACAATAATTTGTTCAAATTTTAGTGATGCAAAAACTCAAGAGAAATGTCAAAAAGATTTAAATACTACTGGTACCTATATTCAAAATGTTGATTTTTAAGAAAGAAGAGCAAAAGCTCTTCTTTCTTTATAAAGGGCTTATTTGAAAAAAGCATTTACACTCATAGAACTAATTTTTGTTATTGTAATCATCGGTGTTTTAGCCGCAGTTGCTATACCAAAATTTAGTCACCTCTCTTCAAATGCCAAAATCTCTTCGGAGATGGCAACGGCTGCGACGGTGCAGTCTGCACTTGATGATATTCATGCAGAATGGATAACAGCGGAAGGTACATTCAGCTGGGGGAACGGAAACAGTATAGACTGCAATAACGGGAGTGATGCATTATTTGACTGTGACAACGGATACCCTAAAAAACTGGGTGAGTGTGCAGCAACAAATTCCCAGGCTTTTAAGTATCTGCTGAAAAATCCGGCCAGTGTAGATGCAAAATGGAGTTGCACGGCAAACAACAACTACCACGGACCGGCATCAAGCACTAACAGCGGTGTTGGCGAAAACGGCAGTGACAAACCTGACAGTACAGACCATTGGGAATACAATGATGTAAACGGTACTTTTATACTTACAGAGGGATAGAACTTTCTTATAAATTTGACATTTTATGTATAATCCACAAAGCAAATCCAAGTATAAATGCACTTACAATGGCAATGCCGATGCTTCCTGTTTCTATATCCATTCTGACTCCTTTAGTTCGCCATATCGACCATGTTCCACATCGGCAGGAAAATTCCAAGTGCGAGCATTAAGACAAATCCTGCAATAGCCCCGAGCAGTATAGGCTCTATGAGTGTAGCAATATTATCGACAATATAGCTGAATCTGTCTTTGTAAATCTTGACAACTTTTTGCAGCATTTTATCCAAACCGCCACCGGTTTCACCCGCTTTTATCATCTCAACAACCATATTTTCAAAAAGTTCTGTCTCTTCAAAACCCTGGTTCAGACTTTTTCCCTCTTCGATAGCACTGGCAATTTTGTCTACTTTTTGTTTGATGTATACATTGTCTATAATTCCGGAGGCTATGCGCAGGGCTTCAAGCATGGGAATCCCAGCTTTGACAAGTACACTGAAAACATAGACAAAACGACTGATCATTGCAAAAAAAGTTGCTTTGCCGATAATGTAAATTTTGAGTATAAGTTTATCCAAAAACATATGGACTTTGTCACTCTTTTTGTACATGTAAGAAATAGTAATCGCCAAAAGTACAGCACCTGCAAGAATATAAGGACCATATACACGCAAAGCATACTCCAGCCAGAGTAAAAACTTTGTCGGCAGAGGCAGTTCCATTTGTGAGCTTTCAAAGATAGACTTAAACTGGGGAATGACAAAAATTGTCACAACACTAAAGGCGATACCCATGGCTGTCACGATGACAAGTGGATAGCGTGTGGCTTTTTTGAATTTTTTTCGGTTGTCCAGAATATCCTGGAGGATATCGGTGAGATGTGTGAGTGATTCGGCGATTTGTCCGGTCTCCTCACCAAGCTGAATCATGGCAACAGTGAGTCTTCCAAGCTGCTCTTGAAACGGAAGTACGGAAGCATAAAAACCTTTTCCACTCTCTATGTCGTTTAAAACTTTTTCAAATATGGCTTTGAGGGCTTTGTCTTCCTGGTGTTTTGTTACTTCGCTTAAGGTATAGTTGAGTGGGAGTCCTGCATCAAGCATGATTGCCATTTGATCGAGCAGTGCTATGAGCCTCTCCTGATCAACTTTTTTCTTGCCGACAGGATCATTGTATTTTGCCAAAAGGTCTTGAAATGACTGTTCAAGTGGTTTTGAAGTCTCTTGAATTTTTACAAGAACGCCAAGTTCCATTTCAAAAAACTTCTCCATTGCTTCGATTTTGTTTGCTGCTTCGAGGACAATGGAGGAGCGTTTTTTCCCAAATTTGTAATCAATTTTAAAATACTTCACCCTAGTGTTCCTTGGTTACACGCAGCACTTCGGCAATAGTTGTTATTCCTTTGAGTACCTTATTCATTCCGTCATAAATCATAGGCTTGTATTTTCCCTGTTTTTGGGCATATTCAGCCAAAACTATTTTGTTCGCATTTTCAGATATAAGTTTTGCGGTATCTTCATCAAGAACAAAAACTTCTGAAATCATTGTTCTGTTAAAGTATCCTGTAAAATCACATTTTGAACACCCTTTTCCCTCATAGACCACAGCATCGGGTTGAATGTATTTTTCCACTTTAGGAAGCTGGGATTTTTGTATTTTTACCTCATGCTTGCAGTAGGGACAAATTTTTCTTACAAGACGCTGTCCTACAACACCGATCAGAGAATCTGAAATCAGGTAGGGTTTCAGCCCCATCTGTACCATTCTCGGAATGGCTCCCGGAGCATCATTGGTATGCAAAGTTGAGAGTACGAGGTGTCCCGTAAGGGCAGCCTGCGAGGCGGCATCAAGTGTTTCACTGTCACGAATCTCCCCGATGAGTATAATGTCGGGATCCTGGCGTAAAAAAGATTTTATTGCTCTTGCAAAAGTGAGTCCTGTTTTTTCGTTTACCTGGATTTGTTGTACAAGAGGGAGTCTGTACTCAACCGGATCTTCTGCTGTCATTACCTTGTTTGAAATGCTTTTTATCTCATTGAGTGCTGCATACAGAGTGGTTGTTTTACCAGAACCGGTAGGTCCGGTAATAAGCAAGATACCGTGAGGCGAGGTAATCAGGTTATTAAATGCTTCAAGATTTTCATCGGCAAAGCCCAAATCTTCGAGTTTTAAAAGAACTTTTTCTCTGTCGAGGATTCTCATAACGATAGATTCGCCAAAGATAGTCGGAGTGGTGGAGAGTCTGAAATCATAGGCCTTCTCAAAAAGGTGCAAAGAGAATCTTCCATCCTGGGGAACCCGCTTTTCGGATATATCTATATTGCCTAAAAGTTTGATACGAGAAGAGATGGCATGGTAGATTTCCATATCAAAAATAAAATTTTCAAATAAAACGCCGTCTATACGGGAGCGTACTATCATTCTGTCATTGTCTTCGGGTTCTATGTGGATATCACTGGCTCTTTTTGCAATAGCATCGCTGATGAGCAGTCGAATAAGCCGCATGACCGCACTGTCTTCTCCCTCTTTTTTTAATCCCTCTGTCTGTAACTCTTTTTTTACTTCATCTATAAGGACTTTGGTTTTTTTCAGCGTCTCTATTCTTTTGAAAATAACATTGATGTCATCTTCGTAGGCCAAAGAAATTTTCATCGGTTTGATGGATATGCTTCTTTCTAAATTTTCCAAAGCATCATAGTTGAGAGGGTCACTGGTTGCTATATAAATGAAATCTTCATCCTCTTTAAAAGGAATGGCATGGGCGACTTTTAGTAAATTTATCGGGTATCTTGCAACAATTTTTTCAAAATCAATTTTTTCGCCAAAAAGGTCGACAAAATCAATTTTGAGTTGTGTCGCAAGCATTTTAAGCAATTCTTTTTGTGAAATATATCCCTCGTCAATAAAAATTTCACCGAGTTTTTTTGTAAAGTTAAGCTCTTTTTGTTTTGCCAGAGCAGATTCAAGCTGTTCCTGTGTGATATATCCTTTTTCAATCAGCAGGTCACCGAGTCTTATCTTTTTATTTATCATTGCGTATGCTCCCATTGTTTCAACAGACTTTGCGCTGCATCCGAATTTTCATACTGTAAATATATATGTAACAATTGCTTTGCCTTTGCATCCTGGTGCAGTGCATAAAGAGATTTTGCATAAATAATCCAGGACCCTGCATCACTTTTGTTAAGCTGGTTTGCTTTTTTTGCCCATACTATTGCTTTTTTGTAGTTGCCTTCTTCGTAATAGTTGCGTGCTATAACAAGCGCTACGGCATAATTTGGAGTCTGTGCAAATCTCTTTTGAAGCTCCTGTGTATCAGCATTTTGTACTTTGATCATTGGGAGTGCAGTTTGTTGTGCTGTTTTTTGTATTTGCAACGGCGGAACTGCTTTTTTGGCTTTCTCTTTTTTTTCTGGCACTGTTTCTTGCTGCAGGGCATCATTGTTTTGTGCCCGGATAACATAGTCCAGTTTTTTTCTTTTTGCCAGTTCTATATAGGGATCAAGGTCTTGGAGCGTGTCTGATTCATTACATGTAAGATGTATGTAAACAGCAGATTGCTGCAGTCTGCAATTACTAAAACCAAGAGTCTCCAGATATTTTTTTTCTTTTTTGATTCTGTTTATGTATCGTGGAGATGCTACCAAAAACTGTAAAGAGTATTTTTTTGCTTTTGTTTCAAGTTTTTTTGACTCTTTTATGACAACAGGGTGTTTTTTTTCTTTTTTTACTGCCGGCTTTTTTATAAGGTGGCTGCTTGTTATAGTTTTGTTTTCATTGTTTTTTTTGCTTGCTTTTACATCAGTGAGGTTGTAAAGATAAAGAGTCAGGACTAAAAAAAGAATCAAAATCAACAGATAGGTCAAATTTTTTTTAATTGTATATATTTTACAACGTTTTTGAAGGTCATCAAAATTATGCATTGATTACTCCATTATCAATTGCCGCCATTGTCAGGATACATTTGTTAAAGTTTTTGTAGCGCTCTTTATCATTTTTCTGTGCATAATCTATAAGTAAAAAAGAGGTATAGAGAAGTTTTTTGAGTACACGCATATTGCCTTTACTCAGTTTGTATATAGTTTTTATGTGCTTTTTTATAATTTCATTGGCAAGCATAGAGGCATTTTTATTTTCGAGTTCTGTAAAAATATACTCTTTGGATTCCCCAATAGAGATATTTTGTAACTTAAGGACTTTATGCGGTCTTGAAGCAAACTGCGGCTCTTTGAGTATCTTTTGTGACTCATGCTCATGCATAGCGAGTATAAACCAGAATGCTTTGGAGTCTGCCAGAATCCGAATGATTTCAATCATGTCTTTAGAGAGCAGCTGTGCTTCATCAAGCACTACAATATAGTTTGAATTCTGGTATAAAGAGATTACCTGTTTGATGAGCTCTTCGAGGGAGTAGTTGGCAACTTCTGTTTCTGTTTTTTGAATTAAAATTTTTACAAAATCAATAGGTTCCAAAAAAGGAATGTCAAATTTGATAATGTCATAAGAGAACTGCTCCTCTATATAATGCAAAAAAGCACTTTTCCCGACACCTGGTTCTCCTGTCAAAAAAAGCAGCTGTTTTGTGTTGTTGCTCAAGATGCTCTCTATGGTGTTTTTGATATGGAGCACTTCACTGTTTTGATGATAGTGTGTAGCGTCAATCTGCTCCTCAAAACACTGAGCAAGTTCTAAATAGTTCATTTTGCAAACCTACTCATTGGTTTCATTCCCATTGGTGCTGTTTTTGTCAAAAGTCGATTGAAAAAACGGGTCTTTTAAATCAATGTCTCTGAGCGACGGCATAGCTTTTGTAGTCACAACATGGGGCTGTATGATAATAAACATCTCTGTTTTTTGTTTTATCTTCTCTTTATAATTAAAGAGAGATCCAAAGAAAGGGATATCTCCCAAAAGAGGTACTTTTACAGAAGAACCGCCTTTTGTGATGCTGACAAGCCCGCCAATGACTATTTTTTCATTGTTTTTTATACGTACAATAGAGGTCATCTGCTTTATTTTTGTATCAGGCGGAATCTCCCGTGTAGCACTTGAAGCGGTATTTGTTGTGGAGGTGTTGTCAGCGAGCTTGGAAACCACAGGGTTTATTTTCATAATGATTTCATTGTTTTCGCTGACTTCGGGAATAACATAAAGCGTAACACCTATAAAGGTAGAACCGACAGAAAAAGTATTGGTTCCGGCCGCTGTGCCTCCTGTTGTTGTCACGGAACCTGTCTGGAACTTGTAAGAGAGTTGCTCTCCTACATTGATAACAGCAGGCTGGTTGTTCATTGTGACAACTTTTGGGTTGGAGAGGACCTTGATGTCTCCGTATGTTTTTAAATATTTTAAAAATTTTGTTGTAGAAAAACTGTAAGCCAGATTGTATGTGGGTTTGTTTAAAAGCGTTGCTCCGGCAGCCCCCGGGTCATTAGTGATGCTTCCGCTTAAAGACAAATCAAGCTTACTCCAGTCGATACCGGTAGAGGAACTGTCATCATAGGTAAGCTCTATGATTTTGGCTTCTATGGCCACCTGTTTGTGCATTTTTTTCAGTAAAACATTAAGATATCTGTCCACCTTTTCCAGGTTCTTTTTTGTCGTGGTGATGGTTAAAAGAGAGGCATCTTTGTTGATGAAAATTCTTACATTCTCTTTTTTGTGAAAGAGCTTTAAAATATTGCTGTGCAGGTTGTCCCAAAAAGTAAATTTTGATTTTGAACGGATGATGGTATAATCGTTTGAGGATGAATTTCCGCTGTTTTGTCCTCCGCTGTTTCCACCGGCACCACCGCCGCCGCCAAAGCCACCGCCGCCAAATCCACCAGCTCCTCCGCCGGCTCCTCCACTGTTTCCGGTAGCGTTTGCATTTCCTGCTGCACCGGTCGTAATAGACTTGCTGCTTTCACTGCTCAGTTCACTCAAATATATATAGTCTATGTTGAAGGTTTTAGTTTTTAGGTATTGTACTTCCAAGGTATTTTTTGTAGGCTCATAGGTATAAAAAAGATTTGCCTCATTAAACAAAAAGTCTAAAAACTGCTCAAAAGTATAGTTGTTAATATTGACATAATCCAGTTTTTTATGAAGCATTTTTTTGGATACGTCATCATTGAATACAACAGAGAGCTTGCATGTAGCACTCAACTCTTTTAAAATAGAAGTGACTTCTATAGCACTTTTTTGTTTTTGTTTGTAGGCACTGAGTGAGAAGAGCTGGTTTTCACAAACAGTGGCTCCAAACAGGGTATGTGCGAGGAACAGTAAAAGTATTATTTTCATTTTTCGTCTCTTTTTGCTTGTTTGATTTGGATAAGGTGGTTTTTCTGCAAATGCAGTATTTTTAGGTGGCTGCGGTTTTGCAAAACAACGGATTGTTTATATATTTTCTTTATTTTATAGCCCTGGATTTTTTCTCCGACAGTATAAAATCTGTTGTTGACAAAGGCACGGTTATTGTAAATTGCACTGAGCACAAAAGAGTTGCTCCGCCTTTTGTTGGCATGGTGTGTATGCAGTATTTTTTGACTTTTGTAAAAAGGATCATATTTGACAAGGGGCAGAGAATTTGCATATAAAAAAGGAAAACACAGACAGGCTAAAATCACTTTTTTCATTTCTCAACTCCATAAAACTTTACTTCAAAAGAGAAAAGCGGTTGATTTGTTTCTTGCAAAAAAATGTGCAGGTTCTCAACTTTTATCAGCATGGTACTTTTTTCTACACTGCGCAAAAAAGAGAGTTCATTTAAAAATCGTCCGCTGGCATTGACATCGATGACCTTTTTCAGTTTTAAATTCCCTATGTAGGGTTTGTTCTCATTATGCAGAGTAATGGCTTGAATCAAGACACCTTTGTGCAAAGAATTATCTAAGAGTTTATCCAAAAAGAGACTGATTGACTTTTTGGAGATAAACAGAAAACTTTTTGAATCCAGTTTATGCTGAAAATAATTCAACTGTTCTCTGTCTTGCTCAATTGCTGTTTTGTTTTTTACAATCTCTTTTTTTAAACGAACTGTTTTTGCCAGAAGCAGCCGAAGAGTCGGTTTGTTTAACTCTTCTTGCAGTGCCTCTGTCTTTTTTTGGTTGGCATCAAACTCATCCAGGGCAGAGGAAAGAAACAAAAAGTAAAAAAGAGCGAACAGTATCAAAGGAATAGCAATATATATGCCAGTTTTTTTTCTGGAATCTAAATTTTCTATCTCTTCAAATTTATCTCTTAGCATACTACTCAACTTCTTTTACACTGATATAGATTTTACTTGTATAGACACCGTCTTCATAAGTAATATCTTTTGTCATAACATTTTTATATCCCAGTTCTATAAGATCATGCATAAACTTGGAAATATTACCTCTTGTGCCGGATTGCGATATGAGTTGAATCTCAAATCTTTTTTCATCTTTTTGAAATAGAGAGGAGGCACTCAAGCGGTACTTTTTAAGTACTCTTAAAATATCATTCATCATTTTTTGCCGTTTTATGCCAATTTGTCCTATCATAGGAATAACTCTGAAGGTCGTTTCATACACAAATATTTTGTCTTCAAGCCCTTCTTTTTCTTTGAGCAGCTGATCATTTTTCTTTTTGATCTTTTTGAGACGAAGAGAAAAGTCTTCTATCTTCTTTTTTCGCTCTTTTGCTTTGACTTCAAGGAGGGTGATTTTTTCCTGCTGTTGGTTGAGATAGTAACTGACAAAGATACCGATGCCCAAAAGCAAAACAATTGTGGTAAGTGTTTCAACAAGATAGCGAAAGCCGGTATACTGTGTCAGCGGTTTTTTTCTTTCAAGGTGTGTTAAATTCACCTGATGAAAATCTGCTCCCTGATGCAACCCAAAGATATACTCAAGCAAGACAGAAAGAGAAGGTGTTGCCTGTTGTATCTGGTGTGTCAAAGGTTTTATAACAGGTTCAAAGCCATATTGAGAGAAAAAATCTTCTATGCCTTCGAGGGTGTGCCCTTCAAAATCTATGACAACTCTGTCTATACCGGTCAATCCGAAAAGACCGCGTTTATGGTTGATGGAGTAGACAATTTTTTCTATATCTTTTGAAAAGACTTCAATGACGGTATCTAAAATCAATGTCTCTTCAAGCCCGTAGTTCTCACGCTTGAAGCCTTTCTCTTTCAAATACTCTTTGAGTTTGACAAGTTCGAGTCCTGTCCGTTTGGAAATGGCATTTAAAGAGTTGATAATTCTGTGACCGATATATTTTCCGTTTTGGTAAATGGCTCCAAAAGCTTCGTCATCGCTGATGTAGATATACAAATCATTGGATTTTTTTGTTTCTTCTGTTTTATAGAGTGCCTCATATGCCAAAAAACGGGGGAAGGCAAAATCTACGACATCTATTTTATAAGAAAAGTCTGCAAGATAGTGATTGAAATCATCGACAGACAAAGCAAAAGCTTCGATGAGATATTCATGGTCAAGCTCATACTTGATAAAGTCAATGCGATACTCTTTTTGTACATCAAGTCCACCCTCTTTGTACATTTTGAGTTCTGTTTTCATTGCGAGTTCATCATCGCTGAGAGTATTGGCAATTTTAAAAGAAAAAGAGTGAATATACTTCAGAGGAATGGCAACTGCAGTAAAAAGTTCAGGATTTTTGTTTGTTGTATCAAAAACAGGTTTTTGTCCATCATAAATAACAGTATGTTCATTGTCAAGAAGAACAATCATTTTTTCAGTCAAAAACCAATCCTATTTTCTTCTTATTATAACCAAATATGAATTAGGTTACCTTAAGTCGCCGCTGAAGTGGTCAATTGTAATGTTTTTTTCTTCATTATTGTAACCTAATGTTATCACAATATCACTGGCGAACAATGAGTTCTGTGTTGTTTTATTTCCGTCTGTTCCATTATGCACACGTCCGAGTGTATCAAAGCAAAGAATGTTTTCATTGGGTGTCAATGTAAAAGTAGCATGTACCTTATAATGTTGGTCAATAGTTGTTCTTGATGTGAAAAAATCACTTTGTGCAATGCATCCTATAGAATAATCCATATTTCCCGAAGGACTTCTTTTGTCATAATTGATCCCTTCATATCGCACTGTGTTGAGTTGGAGTTCTAAAAAATCACGGTCATTTTGCAGATAATGCGGTTTAAAGTAGTAAAATCCGACACCTGAGAGGATGCCGATAATGATAATGACAAAAATCAGTTCTATAAGTGTATATGCTTGTGTTCTCATGGCCGTTGCAAGCTCCTTGTGACGATTCTCACAGGAGATATATAGTCTCCTATCTTCTTATTGGCACTGTTTGTCTGTACTGTGATGTTTATTACAACATATCCGTTTGACTCTTCTGTCTGAATTCTTTTTTTGACGCTGTTGCAGTTTGTTCCGGTTGCACTGTCATAGTCATCTGCATAGAGATAATATGCTGAAATGTTTACATCTGCTGTAAATTTGCCGTCTGCCGAATCAAGGCTGAAGAGTGTGAGACACTCGGTGCTTCTGTCTGTTCCCTCAATCTTTAAAATCGTTGTCTCCAAAACACTCTGAGAAAATATTTCCGCCTGCTCTTTTATGTAGCTGTCGGCAAAATGTTTTGCAGAAATTGAGGTGTATTTGAGTGTCAGTACGCTTGCTCCGGCTAAAAGAAGAATGATGAAAATGGCCATTAAAAGGTTAAATCCGCTACGCATTAAAATACCACCTTCATTTTAGAAAAATGCACCGGGCGGGCGCCGCGAATGGGTTTGTTGACATCCAAAAGAATGCGTATCGTATAATCAACTTCACTGAAGTTGAAGCCGTCTATATTTTGCATCAAAACAGAGACATTTCCTACCTTGGAGTTGCCCTGTTTGTCTGCACAAAATGTTTCTTGTTTCCACGGTCTGTAGTTTGAAAAGAGAAAAAGAGTACTGTTGACATCCTTACTCTTTAAGCCAAGATCTGTGATACAGGTGGCATTTTGGTCGATATCTTCTCCTCTGGCAATTGCATAAGCGCTCTCAACCAAAAAATATTTTTCATATAAAAATTGCGGGACAGGATTGTCAAGAGAGATATTTTGATCACTTATTGTGATATCATAGGTGTCATCTCTGCTGCTTTCATGCCAGCCGAAACTCGAAGCTATATCTGCACTGTCACTTTGTGAACGGTCAAAACTTCCTGCAAATATAAGTGCAATGGTGTTTGTATCTATGGCTGTACCGTCTATACCGTATGAAGCGACTTTTGTCCCGGTTTTGCTTGCCATGTCAAAAAAACCGCTGTATTTTTTTTCAAGGTATACATCATTGGCTCTGCCTATCCACTCAAGCACAGGTTTGGAGCTTGTCAAATCGCCTATATATTCAAAACTTCCATCATTGGGGTTGTACCCAATGGTGCTGTAGACAATGCGCTGGGTTAAATAATTGCTGATTTGGTTGACGACAATCTGAGACTCCAAAGAGAGGTTGGTCAGCTGTTTTGCTTTATACTCACGTACTAAAATCGCTTGCATCGCTTTGAAAGAACCCGTAGCCAAAAAAGAAATAATGACAAGGACAAATATCATCTCTATAAGGGTTGCCGCTCTTCTCATTGCCATACTCTTCTGTTTACTTTGATTTGTCCGATATTTTGGGCAATAAAAGGAATTTTTACAAAGCTGTTGCCTAAGACATTCCCTTTTTTATTTGCCTGTACGGTCACTGTTATAAGTTTTGTATTGGTAGTATCGGTGGCATTGGGAGGATAGGTAATTGTGTACTGGGTTGCACTGAGTGTAATGTCATCTATATAGTTTTCCGTTACACTGAGGTTATAGTCACGTGAACTGCTGGAATTTTTTGCATTGAGCGTGATAAAATCATCCATATCGTCCAAATCATTGCTGTCAGACCCAAGAGCAGAAGCATACTTCTTATGAAAGCAGTTCCGAGAGCCTTTCATACCACCTGTTCTGTACCCTGTTGTTTGATTGCAGTCATAGACACTGTTGCCGGCAGTAACAAGCAATATATCATCGATTTTTGTGTTTTCTTCATCCCAGGCAGTGGATTTAATCAAGCCGACATAGGCTACCGCATTATACATGGCTTCTTCTTTTAAACTGGTTGTAGATGATTTGATGGAGAGTTGCAGTATCTTGGGCAGTACGGAAAAAGCAATGGCGATGATAACCATGGAAAAAATAAGTTCTATAAGTGTAAATGCTTTTTTCATCGTAACAGCCTGATACCTCGAGAGTTTTTGGAGACATTGGCATCAAAAGAGACGCCGTTGACATTACCGCTGCTGACACCGGTTCCGCTGCTTTGTGTATTGAAATTGTATTTGATACAGGGGTGCTCACTGCAACTGCTGCCAGCACTATAGTTATAGTCATTTCCAAAGCCTGGCTGTATATACCAGAGCCATTTATCTATGCCTAGATGAATATAATGAGTTGCAGTGTCAGGTGGAGTGTTACTTTGGTTTACCTTAATTGTAAAAGTACCGTTATTCACCCCTAGATTTGTTGCGATAATACCATCATTGCCATTACCGTCTTTTATTGTGCTATTTGATACATTTAAGTCTGTTATATTCCCTTCACTCTCGTTTGTATGATTTATATCGTGATACCAATGTGTCAACTCTTCTTGAAAACCATTCACATAACCATTGCTGGGATTGGAGTCATAGACCAATACTTTTGCAGTTATGTTGTCGTCTGTTTTGGAAGTTGCCAGATCCTGTGTATAGAGCCTTGCATAGTAAAATTTACTGCTGTTGTTCTCCGGAGTCAGTCCCCTGTTTATTACGGTACTGCTGGTTGTATTTACCTCTGTGACCGTGATAGTACGAGGTTCTTTTGGAGTGTTGAAGACTCTGTAGACATTGAGGGCATACTCTATCTGCGTAGAGTCTCCGGCGCTAAAGTTGCTGTCATTGACTGTAGCATTGAAGTTCATATTGCTTAAATTTTTATCGTGTCCTGTTGTAGCAGTGTTGTTTATACGCTCAAAATAGCTTACATTCGCATCATCATTCGTTGTGTTGAGATCTATTTTTATGCCGACATCTGTTGCAGCGCACAGGGCATCAAAGTTTTGTGTTGTCTGATTCTGCTCATTTTGTGCCCGGACATTAAAGGCGATGCTGATGTTAGCATCATTGACATTCGCCATGTATCGCCAGTCCTGATCAGGGTTATTGCGTGTAAAAGTATAGTTTATGATGGAAAAGTGATGCGGTGCAAAGGAGAGTGTTGTCGAATTTTGTTCTATCAGTCTTTGATTGTCATTTGTATCATCCGCATCTACTTTGGCAAATTCACTGCCGTTGATCTCTTTTATCGTGATATTAAGGTCACCGACTTCACTGTAGCTTGCATTGACATCGCTTTTTTGTCCGTTGGCAAATGAAAAATTTTCCATGGTAAAGTTTCCAAGCGTACATGTGCTTTTTGTAATATTTGCGTCCACTCTAAAAGAACTGTTCCTTGTTTCATTATAGTCTGTGGAGGGGTTGCCGTTGGCATCCAAAGCCTGAAAAGTAGTGTTAAAATCTGCACCTGCCACCAGAGGTAAAGTTGTGACATTCAGGGTAAATTTTACAGGGCGTACGGCATAGTCGTCACTTGAGTAAGAGCTGTTTGTATCCAAAGAGGTATTGTTTTGATCCCTTCCCTCTATGTAAACCTGGACACATTTTACAGCACGGTCTATCGTCATATCAGCATAATAAGCACAACCGCTCGCATTGGTATCGTTACATGTAGTGCTGGTTGCGTCATCACATTTTACGACATTGGCAAGAAGATTACCTCCACAGTCTGTAGTGTTTCCGTCATCATAGTATTTGAGTGTGACTTTTGTGATGTCAGCCGCACTTGGAGCAGTCTGCGTCAATGCATCTTTTGAAAGAATATAAAGACCGTAGGGGTTGTTGACAATCTGTGTTGTAAGGTTGTTCTCCCAGTCGGCTACCGCGTTACATGCAGTGCCTCCAATAGAGCTGACGGCATTAAAAAGTGTGGTTTTGTTGTTGTTCTGATTCCCGCCGCCGCATTGCGGAACATCTCTGACAGTTCCGTCATAATTTTTTCCGGTATTTTCGTTGTTGTAAATTGTTTGAATGTCATTTTGACTTAACACTCTTGAGAAAATTTTAAATTCATCCATAGACGCGCCAATTGTGGTGTTTCCATCACCATTTCCATAAAAATCACTTGCTCCAATACGATTCAATTGTATATTTTCAAGTGCATTATTGATAGTGTCTTCTGCATTGCCGTTAAAGTAGAGTGTTGTTGCTCCATTTGTACTGACAAAACTAACCAAGTTCCAATTATTTGGTAAATTTATATCTTTACAGGTTGGAGTTCCATTTTGTGCATCAACACACCAAGCCCATTTCCAAGCACTCCATGTACCAAAAAAATTTTTTGTTCTGTAGTATTTAAAAAATAGAAAACTATCAGATGCTCCATTTCTATCGGCAATGTTGAAATATTTTTCTTCATAACTTGTAAACCAAGATGAATAAGAATAACTCTGATGGTTATTTGTATCTAAAGGAAACTGAATCCAAGTAGTAACTGTATATTGATTAGATAAAGATATTTCATTTTGTGGCACAATTTGTTTTGGCGCTATAAAGTTACCGCCGGTATAAATTTCCCCATCCGTAACATTGGCATCATTGAGAGCCGTTGCATTGGCATCATTGCCTAGTGTGCCATAGTTTTTTATTTCATAGGTATTAGTATCATTGTCCCAACTACACTCATCCATGCGGTAATCAATAATTGGTTTTTTTCTCTCTTGCAGGTCTGAAAAACTAAGCGGTATAAGAATAAGCTCACCGAATGATATATCGTCAATAAAGCTTCCTGTATCTCCACTTGAAACAGTAACAGAGCCTATACCGCTGACATTGTTTTCATAAAGAGTAGTAAAGTCAAAAGTACCTGTTGAAGAGTTGTTTAAATCAAAAGAGGCAATAACACTGCCACCTGTATCATAAACAGTAATCTTATTGACTCCATTTTGATGGATGTCTCTTACTCGGGAGAGATAGATTTCAAATCCGGCATATCCATTGGCATCATTTATATTGTAGCTAATACTTTGTGCTTCAAAGGCATCCGGATAATAGCTGTACTGAGTATCATCTATATCATAGTTGTCATCATCATCATTGTCATCCCCGGTGTGTCTTCTTTGAATAAAATGATAGGCGGAGGATGTTTGTGCTGAAAGAAGTGTAATACCGCTAAAATAAAAATCATCAATGTCGCTGACAGATCTGCTTCCACAGTCTGTTTCGTTGCCAAATCCATTATAACAACTGCCGCGTACAGCAATATCATGATAGCCACTTGCAAGGCTGAGGGTTGTATCGAGTGATATGACAGCACTTCCACTTGCCCCTGTGCCAACAAGGTTTCCATCAATATAGACACGAATAGCACTGTCAATGCCAGCAGCATTTATAAGCTCAACCGCGGTAATATCGCTGTTTTCACTTAAATAAAATTTTGTGGGATTGTTAAGGTAGTAATCATACGTGTGATCATTATCTGTTGTCAGAGGTTCAGAAGGTGTAAAACTGCTGAGGTCATTATCCCCAGGATGCAGGTAACCATTTAGAGAAATATCCCCCCAGCTTAAAGAACAACTCAGTATTAGAAAAAGAAAAAATCTTCCAAAACTTTGCAAATTAAATCCTCATATTCTTATTATCTGTTAAAAAACATTATTAAAATCGACAGACAAACTGCATTTATCCAATTCAAAAGCATAGCTGTCATTACATGTAAGCTTCTTTTGAAACTCATATTTGCCGTTTTTTAGCTCAAAAATATCGACAATTTCACTGTTTGGTTCCACTAGCATATAAAACTTTACACCGTTTTTTTCATATAAGGAAAATTTTTCGTTGATGTCTTTTTTTGCCGTTGATTTTGAGAGGACTTCTACAACAAGGGGAGGTGTTTTGGAAAAATACTGCTCTTTTGGTTCTTCACAAAACAGAGCCACATCAGGCTGGACGACATTGTACTCATCTATTTTCCAATCAACCGGCGATATATAAACTTCACACTCTTTACAATCCAGCGTGTTGCTAAACTCTCTATAAATTCTACCGACTAGTCTCTGATGTTTTGGGTAAGGTACCGGAGACATATCGTATGCTTCGCCGTTTATAAGCTCCCATCTGCCTTCCCAGGTGACATAATCATTCCATGTGAAAAAGTTTTTATCTATGGCTTGCATGATGTCTGCTCCATTGCTAGCTTAAATTTTAGAGGTGCCCTTTACTGCCATGAATTTCTTAACTTAATGGCATTGGAGGTGCTCTTCATATTCTTTAGCCTTGAGTATAGCATATATTGTATTATTGGGTACTTTCATGTTTCCTTATAGTAAACAGAAATTAATTAAAGTAGGTATATAATACTTACATGTAAACAAATACAAAGGATTGATAATGGTAGAATTTTTAAAAAAAGCGATGGACTGGGTTTTGGAAAAAGAGGCAGAAGCGGCAAAAAAATGTGCGATAGACCCTTCTGATGTCGAGAAGCAGATAAAGATTTTAGAAGCAAAAAGAGCAGAACTTCGTAAAAAATTTGAAGAAGAAGATGCCGAGTTTGGACATGTCCTCACCCGCTTGGCACTGATCAAAGCAAATGCAAGCAAGTGTGAAAAAAAGTAAGATGCAAAATGTTATAGAAGCGATACTCTTTGGTTTCAGTGCAATACTCAATTACAAAACAATGAAGCGTGCATTGGGGATTGGTCTGGTTGTCACGCTTGTATGGTCCGTACTTGGCTATTTTTTGTGGGATGAACTGGTTTCTCTTGCCGCTTATTTTATTGATCTTGTTCCTTTTTCTATGCTGCGTTCCAACGGCGCCTGGATTCTCTCCTCCTTTTTATGGTTCTGTCTTGTGTTGATAACCTTTGCTTTGATTTTGGCATTTTTTGGCAATATGATTTTAGAGAGAGTTTCCAAAGAAAAATACAGCTCTTTTTCTTTGCTGGTAGTTTTTTGCAGTGCTGTTTTTTGGTCCCTGGTTTGGATGCTGCAGGGTTCTGCCATACATACGCAGTTTTTAAAACTGCTGAACTGGCTGCCGTTTGAAACGCTAGAGACAGGACTTGCTTATCTGCTTGGGTTCTATTTTGTCTACAGTGGCATCATTGTAACTATGCTGCTTGTTACAAGCTTTTTCAGTGAAGCACTGCTGGAGGATATTAATGAAAAATATTTTCCCTATGAGACACTTTTGCAAGAAGATGAGATCAAAGCAAGTGAAAACAGACTCCTGGATATAATGATCTATGCAGTTGTATCAATCGTGGCATTTCCTCTGTTGTTTATTCCTGTACTTAATTTTGTTTTGCAAATCGGTTTATGGATCTGGCTTATTAAAGACACCTTTGTCAATGACAGTGCTCTTTTGGTGATACCCAAAGAAAAAAGAGCGAAACTTTCTGAATATAAAACAGGTTTTTTTATACTCAGCGGTGTGACAGCACTCTTTAATTTTTTACCAATTTTTAATATTTTCGGACCGTTTTTTGGTGAGATAGCAATGTTTTACTATTTGAAAGAAATTCAAAAGGAACTTTAGATGAAAATTGCATTTTTTGAGACAAAATCGGAAGAAAAAGCTTTTTTTCAAGAGCATCTCAAAGGGCAGGAACTCTTCTTTTTTGAAGAGACTGTCAATGAGGCACTCAAAGAGAGACAGGCGTATGATGCTGTTTCTGTTTTTGTACACTCTCGCATTACAGATGAAATTTTACAAAAACTTCCGGCATTGAAGTATCTGCAGACAAGATCAACAGGCTATGACCATATAAAGTGTGAAGCTCTTTACAAGCGTGGTTTGCTGGTATCGAATGTAGCCGGTTACGGCGGTCCGGCTGTTGCCGAATTTTCTTTTTCACTTCTTTTAAATGCTACAAGACATACGAATACAGCTATACAACGGGCGAAACAGAGCAATTTTGAGTACAGTGATCTTAAGGGAATGGAACTTTTTGGTAAAACTCTCGGGATTTTGGGACTTGGTACCATAGGCTCGCAAATGGCGCGAATAGGAAAAGGTTTTGGTATGAAAACAGTCGCCTATTCAAGAACAAAAAAACCGATTGTCGATGCGTTGGGGATTGATTTTTGTGATTTGGACTCTGTTTTGCAAAAAAGTGATATTTTGATGCTGGCACTGCCTTTGACACCGGCTACAAAAAATATTATCAATGAAAAAAATGCAGATAAATTAAAAAAAGATGTCATTATTGTCAATACGGCACGCGGAGAACTGATTGAAGATGTGCTGTACGGAAGAATGAAAAATATTCTCTGTCTCGATGTCATAAGCGACATAAAGTATATTCAGCGAAACAACATTCTCTACACACCACATATGGCATACTACACCAAAGAGGCCCTGCAAAGGATTATGCAGATCTCTTTAGAAAATATGAAGGCGTTTCTTGCAGGCAGACAGTTGCCAAACTGTCTGAAACTCTCATGCCAGCGTGATTATCAGTAGTTAGTGCTTTTTTTCTGTACTTTCTGCCTCATGTTTGCTTAACAGTGATGTAAAATCTTTTTTGATTTTTTCGTAAAGTTTCGCAACTATATTTTTGCCTTTAATCTCTTTTTCTATGTTTTCAATCTCTTTTTGCAGCATCTTATATTCAGGTGCATGTTTTTTTGTATAGCCCAGATAGACTGCTTTTTCAAGCTCATCCTGTGCCAAATCAAGCAGTTTCGTTGCTTTTTCTTTCTCTTTTTTATTGAGTTTGGATGCTTCAACTACCAGACTTTGTGCTGTAATCAGCGGCAAAGGAACAATGGTCGTTTTCATGACGATACCGTTTAAGGCAGTGACAAGTATTGAAAAAGCCTCTTTTGCTTTGCCTTTGTTTAACTCTTTGAGTGCTTCTTTTGTCGCTAAAGGATACATACCCATCGGCAGATACTGTGTTGTCATTACCATTTCATCTTCCAAAGGCATGAGAATAGCTCTGGCTGCCTGTGTATCATAATCATCAAGTAAATCCTGGGCAGATTTTATGATGTGTTTGACCAGTTTGGAATCTCCTGTAAAATCATGAACCTCTATGGCATCTGCAACCGGCACGAGTGTGAGTTTCGGATTGTTTTTGAGTGCCGTGTCAAAAAGTTTAGTGGCTTTGTTGAGGGCATCTTTTGCCGTTTTTGTATCTCTTTTTTGCAAAGCTTTAAGGGCTGTAACTGTCTGTCTGAGTGCCTGTGCAATCTCTTTTGGCACTTTTTGCAGGCTTTGTCTGTGTTGGTCTGCTTCTTGATTGACAACATTTTTCAATCTTTGCATATCTTCTTTTTTTGCATCTGATTGAAAATATTTAGCATCCATTTTACGCATAAATTCTTCTTTGGATCGAGACTCTTCCACCTTTGCCTGGGCAGCAGTATGACCTTTTACCGAAGCCGGATTATTAATCGCTCTCTCTTCTTTTTTTGAAACACTGTCGTTGTAGCTTGCATAGAGTGCTGAGCTTGAAAGCAGTACACCTGCCAATACCGTTGATAATATAACTCTTTTTTTCATAACTTTATCCTTCTTATATCAAGTTTGTTTAGTATAATTATGAAATAGAATTGATAACAGATAGTAAACACTTTATTGAAAACAGTTGTATATTGTTGAATGTTTGTTTACTGAAAAAGGGGTACAATACTTTACAATACAAACTATTTCAAGGAGTGCAAGGATGTCAAAAAATATTAGATGGTTTAAAGAAATCGGGATAGAGGATGTTGCCGAGGTTGGCGGGAAAAATGCTTCTCTTGGAGAGATGTATCAGAATCTCACAGCAGAAGGTGTTCGTGTGCCCAATGGTTTTGCTGTTACATCGAGTGCTTACATACATGTACTCGATGCAAACAATGCCTGGGAAAAACTGCACGCACTCCTTGATAATCTTGATGTCGATAATGTTGATGCCCTGCAGAGTGCAGGAAAAAAATGCCGTGAGATAGTTTATAATGCAAAACTGCCGGATGATCTGCGTGAGGATATTGTAAAGGCGTATGAAAAACTCAAAGAAGAGTACGGAGAGACTCTCTCTTTGGCTGTTCGCTCCTCTGCTACGGCTGAAGATTCTCCGGAAGCCTCATTTGCAGGACAAAATGACACTTACCTGAATATTTCAAGTGTAGAAGAACTGCTGGATGCCTACAAACGATGTCTGGCATCAAATTTTACAGATCGCTCTATACATTATAAATATGATAACGGTTTTGACTATCTCAAAGTCTATCTCTCTGTGGTTGTCATGAAAATGGTGCGCAGTGATATCGGGGAGAGCGGCGTCATGTTCTCACTTGATACCGAGACAGGCTTTAAAGATGTTGTTTTCATAAATGCAGCACTCGGACTTGGCGAGAATGTTGTCCAGGGAAGTATCAACCCTGATGCGTTTTATGTGCATAAGCCGACATTCAACAAAGGGTTTCGTACTGTTCTCAAACGCTCTTTGGGTTCCAAAGAAAAAAAGATGATTTTTACAGATACGATAAATCTGGACAACATAGCAGTGGAGTACACAAAAAATATACCGACGACAGCACAAGAGCAGAGCCATTTCTGTATAACAGATGAAGAGGTAATGGTCCTTGCAGATTATGCCATCAAGGTGGAAAACCACTACTCGAAAAAAGCCGGTTTTACAAAACCGATGGATATGGAGTGGGCAAAAGACGGACTTGATGGACATCTGTATATGGTGCAGGCACGCCCTGAAACGGTTGAATCTCAGAAAAAAGGCAATATCCTTGAAACCTATCATCTAAAAGAAAAGGGCAGGGTTCTTGTCACAGGTCAGGCTATCGGCACAAAAATAGGGCAGGGAAAAGCCCGATACATAGCAGGTGTCAAAGATCTCAATACCTTTAAAGCCGGTGAAGTACTGGTCGCTGATACCACAAACCCTGACTGGGAACCTATCATGAAAATAGCCTCTGCCATCATTACAAACAAAGGCGGAAGAACCTGTCATGCGGCAATTCTTTCACGGGAACTTGGCATACCTGCGGTTGTAGGATGTGACAATGCCACAGAGGTACTCAAAGATGCCGACGAAGTGACTGTAAGTTGTGCCGAGGGAGAAGAGGGCCATGTGTATGAAGGTCTTTTGGATTATGAAATCATAAGAACCGATCTTTCAAATCTGCCAAAAACAAAAACAAAGATTATGATGAATCTCGGAAATCCTGATATTGCTTTTTCCCTCGCCTCTTTACCGGTTGACGGGATAGGTCTTGCAAGAATGGAGTTTATCATTAATGAATATATAAAAGCGCATCCGATGGCACTCAAACATCCGCAAAAAGTGGATGAGGCAACACGAAACAAATTGGAAGAACTGACCCGGGCTTATGACTCTATGGAAGACTTCTTCGTCAAAACACTCTCAGAAGGTGTGGCAACTATCGCTTCTTCTGTGTACCCGAAACCCTGCGTGGTCCGCATGAGTGACTTTAAATCAAACGAATATGCAACGCTGCTCGGCGGTGAGGTTTTTGAGCTTAAAGAAGATAATCCGATGATAGGTTTTCGAGGTGCTTCAAGATATGCACATCCAAATTATGAAGAGGGCTTTGCTCTGGAGTGTGCGGCCATGAAGCGAGTGCGTGATGAGATGGGATTTGATAATGTCATTTTAATGATTCCTTTTTGCCGCAGAGTGGATGAAGGCGAGCGAGTGCTCAATACCATGGCAAAATACGGTCTCAGACAGGGAGAAAACGGACTGCAGATTTATGTGATGTGTGAAATTCCAAACAATGTTATTCAGATTGATAATTTCAGTAAACTTTTTGACGGTTTCAGCATAGGCAGCAATGACCTGACACAGCTTACACTTGGAGTTGACCGTGACAGCGAAATGGTTGCCTTTGATTATGATGAGAGAGACGAAGGGGTCAAAGAGATGATACGGCTGGCAGTGGAGGGTTGCAAACGAAATGACCGTCACAGCGGTATCTGCGGTCAGGCACCTTCAGATTACCCTGAAATGGCGGAGTACCTTGTGCGTCTGGGTATTGATTCGATGAGTCTGAATCCAGACAGTGTCTTGAAAACCATAGAAAATGTAGGCAAACTTGAACAAAAACTGGGGAGAGCATGATGAAATACAATATTCCGGCAGATGTGCCAAAAAACAAAGAAGAAACATACAAAAAAAATCTCAAAAGTGCGACAAACGCTACAAATCATTTGATGCTTTTTGCAGGAGACCAGAAAGTTGAGCATCTGAACAATGACTTCTACGGCAAAGATATTCCGCTTGAAGACAACTCTCCCGAGCATCTGTTTAAAATCGCTTCACGTGCAAAAATCGGTGTTTTTGCAACACAGTTTGGGCTTATCAGCAGGTACGGACGTGATTATAAAAATATTCCTTATCTTGTAAAACTCAACTCAAAAACAAATCTTGTTCCTTATGACAAACAAGACCCCTACTCAAAAGCCTGGCTGAGTGTCGGTGATGTGGTTGCCTTTGCCAAAGAGAGTAAACTTGACATCAAAGGGGTCGGTTATACGGTTTATCTTGGCGGTGCATATGAGCATGAGATGCTGACCCAGGCGGCGAGTATTGTCCATGAAGCACATAAAAACGGACTTTTGGCCGTGCTGTGGATTTATCCAAAGGGCAGCTTTGTAAAAGATGAACATGACGGGCATTTGATAGCAGGTGCCGCAGGTGTCGGAGCAGCCTTGGGTGCTGATTTTGTAAAACTCAAAGTGCCATATGATAAAAAAGGAAAATTTAATCCGAAACTGTTGCGAGAGGCTACAATGGCAGCGGGCAGAACAGGTGTTCTTTGTGAAGGCGGTGCCAAAACAGATGAAAAAGAGTTTTTGACACAACTGTACGAACAAATTCACAAAGGTGGTTCTCGAGGCAATGGCACAGGGCGGAATATTCACCAACGACCTCTGCAGGAGGCTGTCAAAATGGCAAATGCTGTTTATGCAATCACTTCGCAAAATGCTACTGTAAAAGAAGCATTGAAACTACTCCAATAGGAGAGAAAAATGAAAACAGAATATGACTTAATCGTTATTGGTGCAGGTCCTGCAGGAACTCCAACGGCTATGGCAGCAGCACAGTTTGGTATAAAAGTTTTGTTGATAGATAAAAGAGAAGCACCGGGCGGCGAATGTTTGTTTGAGGGATGTATTCCTTCAAAAGTACTTGAAAATGCGGCAAATAAATATTGGGATGTGCTCACTTGCAGCACTTTTAATGTAGAGCTTAAAGGAAGTGAACAGATACATTGGGAAGCTGTTTTGCAAGATAAAGATATGATTTTGAAAAAGCGCTCTATGGCTGCATTAAAGCAGATAAACAAATTACCCTCACTTGATTTCAAACAAGGCAAAGCAGCCTTTGTTGACGGGCATACCGTAGAAGTAGGCGGAGAGCTTTTTGGTTTCAAAAAGGCACTGATTGCGACAGGTGCCAAAAGTTCAATTCCTGATATAAAAGGGAATGGGGTTGATAAAGTCTGGACAAACAGAGATTTGTTTTTTGAAGAAGAGATACCAAAAGAGTTGCTTTTTATAGGTGCTGGTGCCATTAGTTGTGAATTGGTGCAAATGTTTGCAAAACTTGGCACAAAGTGCCATGTGCTGGAGCGTGGTGAAAAAATCTTAAAGCATATCAGTAAAGATGCAACAGATATTGTTTATAACAATATGCTTACACTTGGTATCAAAGTAGATTTGAATGTAGCGTTGGAGAAGATTGATTATGAAAATGATAAATTTATAATACATTTCAGGCAAGAAGGGAAAAAACAGATTCTTGAATATGAGAATGTTGTCATGGCAACAGGTCGTGTGGCAAATCTTGATAATCTGGCCCTTGAAAAAGCTGGAGTGGCATATGATGCAAAAGGTGTACTGGTTAATGAAAAACTGCAATCATCCCAGGAACATATTTATGCCTGCGGTGACTGTATTAACAGCCCGAAATTTGCGCATACTGCAAGTTATGAAGCTGGTGTAGTTGTACACAATATGTATGCGCCAAGCCCGCATGTAGTCGATTATGACAAAAACAGCTGGGTACTTTTTAGTGATCCGCAAATCGCTGTAGTAGGAATAGATGAAAATGTCGCAAAAAAAAGAGATATAGAAATAAGCGTAGAAGTCTATAACTATGAGATAGATGCCAGAGCACAAATAGACAAAAGAACAGACGGCTTTGTGAAGTTTGTCATTGACAAGAAAACAAAAATTATCATAGGTGTAGAGATTGTAAGTACAGATGCTTCATCACTTGCGGGAGAGGCTTCCTTGATAGTAGCAAATAAGATGACTGCTATGGACGTATTGGGGGCAATTCACCCACATCCGACACTGGGCGAAGCTTTTGGAAAACTGGCACAGCAGATATTTTTTAAATCTATGATGCAAAGAAAAAAATAAAATGGCTGATACAACTATAAAAAGCATAAAAGCATTAGAAATTTTAGATTCACGGGGAAATCCCACTGTGAGAGTTCTGATGATGATGCTTGAAGAGACAGCGATTTATAAGTGGAAATAAAGGATAAAAGATGATGAAAAAAGATCCTTCGATAAATATAGCCATACCAAAACTGCCTAAAAAATTAATTGGTTTGAAAGATATTTCATTAAATTTATGGTGGACATGGAATCCGCGCGGAAAAAATCTTTTTAAACTCTTAAATGCCTATCTGTGGAAGGAGAGTAATCATAATCCAATTCTTATGCTTAAAAATATGTCAGAAGAAGAACTGGAAAAAGCCTGTTCCAATGAATATTTTATGCGTGAATACCATTATGTATATGATATGTTCAAAGTGTATATGAATGATACCAATGTTTATGCAAAGGAACCTCTGCCTGTTGCATATTTCTGTGCCGAATACGGTTTGCATCATTCCGTACCGATATATTCAGGAGGCTTGGGATTTTTAGCCGGAGATATTTTAAAAGAATCCAGCGATATGGGTTTGCCGATGGTGGGTATAGGATTTATGTATCCAAAAGGGTATGTTCGTCAGTTTATCGGTACAGATGGCTGGCAAAACGGAGCTGAAGAACCGATAGAAAAAGATGTGGCACCCATTGAAAGGGTTTTAGATAAAGTTAAAAACCATTTTACCATAGAAGTACCGTTTATTGACCCTCCTGTGTTTGCAAGTGTATGGAAGATAAATGTCGGTCGTGTAACACTCTATCTTTTAGACACGGACATAGAAAAAAATGATCCCTGGGACAGGCAGATTTCTTCCAGACTCTATACTTCTGACATGAATCAAAGACTGCGTCAACAGATTGTACTCGGTATAGGCGGATACAGAGTGCTTGAAGAGCTTGGCATTGAGTATTCCATTTTGCATCTCAATGAGGGGCATCCCGCTTTTGCGCTTTTTGAACGGGTACGAAGTTTTATGCAAAATGATAAACTGAGTCTGGATGCAGCGATTCAAAAAGTGAAAAAAACCTCAATTTTTACAACACATACACCTCTGCAGGCTGCAACGGATGTATATGATTTTGATATGATCGGTGCATCCTTTAAAGACTACTGGGAAGCATTGGGGATGAACAAAGAGCAGTTTATGAGTTTTGGTCTTAATCCTGATAATCCAAATGTCGGCTTCAATATGACTGTTTTTGGATTGAATATGTGTGATAATACAAATGCAGTCAGTAAAAAACACTGTGAGGTGGCAAGAGAGATATGGAAACATGTGCTGCCCAAAAAAGAAGATGGCAAACCGGCTATGGATTATGTGACAAACGGAGTACATCTGCCGACATGGATCAGTGATGAACTGTCTGAAATAGTGATAAATTCTTTGGGTGACAAATGGAATTTAATACAGGATGAGAGTGAATTATGGGGGTTTATAAAGGAGATAGAAAATAAAAAACTTTGGGATATTTCACAAAGAAGTAAAATTACAATGGTGAATTTTATAAGAGAACGTGTCCGCATGAAATATGCAGACGACGGTATAGACCCTGTTGTTGCCATGTCCGAAGGCGTGCTTTTGGATCCTGATATTTTAACGATTGGGTTTGCCCGTCGCATGGCTGAGTACAAACGTCCAGATTTGATTTTACAAGATCTGGACAGACTGGAAAAAATTGTTAACAACAGTGACAAGCCTGTGCAGATTATTTTTGCAGGCAAAGCCCATCCTTCTGACATGGCAGGGAAAAAAATACTGCAACATATATTTAAGACAGCGCAAGACTGCAGGTTTAGAGGGCGGATAGCTTTTGTGGAAGATTATGGCGAAAATGTAGCAAAATATCTGCTTCACGGTGTGGATGTATGGTTGAACAATCCGCTGATACCGATGGAAGCCTGCGGTACGAGCGGTATGAAGGCTTCACTCAACGGCACATTGCATTTATCGGTTTTGGACGGTTGGTGGCCAGAGTCTTATAATGGTAAGAACGGTTGGACTTTTGGAACAGAACCTTCTGACAATGCCAAAGATGCCTCCGAACTGTATGATTTGCTGGAGAATGAAATAGTACCGCTTTATTATGATAAAGACAACAAAGGCGTACCCAATGGCTGGGTAGTGAAAATGAAAGAGGCAATATTGAGTATTCCGCCTGCATTTAGTGCAAGAAGAATGATGAAAGATTATCTTGAAAAGTTTTATATTCCTATCTCAAAAAATTTACAACACACAGGAGAAAAATCATGAAAAAACGTATAGCGATTAACGGACTCGGTCGAATTGGCAATCAGGTACTCAGACATTATGTAAATAATCTGCCGCAAAACTGTGAAATAGTTGCGGCAAATACTTCAAGTGTAGAAGATGCTGCGTATCTTTTGCAGTATGATTCTGTTCACGGACGAGCGAATTTTTCTATCAAAACAGAAGATGACAGACTTATAATTGACGGACATGAAATCACAATACTAAGCAATCACAATCCGCTTGAACTGCCGTGGAAAGAGCTGAACATAGATATTGTCATAGACTGTACAGGGCGTTTTACAGATGGAACTTTGGCAGTGCAGCATATAGAAGCCGGTGCAAAAAAAGTGCTTATCTCCGCACCGGGTAAAAATGTCGATTTAACAATTGTAAAAGGTGTGAACCATCAGGAGTATGACACTGCAAAGCATCATATTGTCTCCAATGCTTCGTGTACAACCAATTCTTTAGCGCCTGTCATGAAAGTGTTTGAAGAAAATTTCGGTGTAAAATATGCGATGATTACAACAACTCATGCCTATACATCTTCACAGGTGACTGTTGACAAACGTGCCAAAAAACGAAGACGCGGGCGTGCGGCGGCTGTCAACATCATACCGACAACTACAGGCGCAGCCATTGCAACGGTTGAAGTCATTCCTTCACTGGCGGGCAAAATGGAAGCCATGGCATTGCGTGTTCCTGTCCCTGATGGAGCGATAACAGAAGTTGTGGCACTGCTAAATAAAGATGTAACAGCAAAGAGTGTGAATGCAGCATTTCAAAAAGCTTCAGAAAATGAGCTGCAGGGTATTTTGGAGTTTACGACTGAGGAAATTGTTTCTTCGGATATTATAGGCAACAGACACTCGGGTATTATAGACGGTTTGTCAACATCTGTAGTCGGAGAAAGTATGGTCAAAGTAATGGCGTGGTACGATAATGAGTATGGTTACTCACAGAGACTGCTTGAAGTAGCTGATTATATGGCTTTAAAATTATAAAGAAAGGATGGAAGAATTATGAAAAGAATTTTAGCAACTGTTTTAGCAGGTAGTTTGTTTTTGAGCGGATGTGCCACACGCGGTGTCAATGAAATAGACCCGAGTGCTGTAAATTATGAACTGACCTATCAGGTCGGTACTATTGAATCTGTAAAACCGGTCGTTATAAAAGATAACGGTACAGGTACATTTGTGGGGGCAATCTCTGGTGTGGTTTTAGGCTCCCTGGTCGGTAAAGGCAGAGGCAATGCCCTGGCAACTCTTATAGGTGGTTTAGGCGGTGCCTATGCCGGGAACCAGCTCGGAAAAGCAAATGCTCTTGAATTGAGCGTGTTGCTTGATGACGGACGACGGATTGTAGTGATCGCCAAAGGGAAAGATTTCTACAAAGGTGAAAGAATCCGTATAGTCAAACGCAATGGCCGAGTATACAGTGTAGAGCCATTTTAAAATGCTGAGTTCTCTGGCAGGGAAGCCGGCTTCTTATAAAGAATTAACAGATATTGCCTCGCTTATCAGTGATTATTATGAGTATCAGCCGGATTGTTCATCTGCAGAGCAAAAGGTAAGCTTTGGAACATCCGGTCACAGGGGAAGTGCTTTTAAAAAGAGTTTTAATGAAGCACATGTCCTGGCAATTACGCAGGCGGTATGTGAATATAAAAAAAAGATGGAGTATGACGGAGTGCTTTATATAGGCAAAGACACGCATGCCCTCTCAACCCCTGCACAGATAACTGCTGTCCGTGTATGTGCCGCAAATGGTATTTATGTCTGTATTGCCAAAGACGGAATTTATACCCCCACACCTTTGATCTCTTTTGCAGTTTTAGAACATAACAAACACAACAAAGAGAGAGCAGACGGTATAGTCATTACTCCCTCCCACAACCCTCCCCAGGACGGCGGCTTTAAATACAATCCGCCAAATGGCGGACCTGCAGATACCGATGTGACAGCCGCTATAGAAAAAAGAGCGAATGAAATTTTACAAAACAATCTTGAAGATGTCGCTCTTTTCTCTTATGAAGAGGCTGTGCAGTCACAATATGTTTCAGAATATGATTTTATTACGCCTTATGTGGAAGCACTCTCTGAAATTATAGATTTTAAAGCTATAAAAAATGCCAAATTCAGGTTGGCGGCAGATCCGTTGGGCGGATCAGCCATACAGGTGTATCAAAAGATAAAAGAGTATTATCATCTTGATATGGACATCGTACATCCCTATGCGGATTTTACCTTTTCTTTTATGACTTTGGATCATGACGGAAAAATTCGTATGGACTGTTCTTCGCCTTATGCAATGGCTTCATTGTTGCAACTCAAAGAGAAATATGATGTGGCGTTTGCAAATGACACGGATGCCGACAGACACGGAATTGTAACGCCAAAAGGCGGACTTATTAATCCGAATCATTATTTGAGTGTGGCTGTCTGGTATCTCTTTACGCATAGAAAAAACTTTACGAAAGATTTGAAAGTCGGAAAAACTTTGGTTTCAAGTTCTATGATAGACAGAGTCTGTGAAAGTTTGGGTATAGAAGTGTATGAAGTGCCGGTAGGTTTTAAATGGTTTGCAGAAGGCTTGTTTGAAGGATGGCTTGGATTTGGAGCAGAAGAGAGTGCCGGAGCATCATTTCTAAAAAACAGTGCTTCTGTTTGGACAACAGACAAAGACGGCATTATTATGACACTCTTGGCTGCAGAAATTATGGCGTTTACAGGCAAAGATATAGCAGATATTTATGCAGAGTTTGAAGAAGAATTCGGTGTTGCTTATTATGCCCGTATCGATACACCTGCCTCGTTGGAGCAAAAAAAGATACTGAAAAATCTTCATGCAGACTCTCTTGACATACAAACACTCGGCGGCGAAAAAATCAAAAAAATTCTTACGAGAGCTCCCGGTAACAATGCGGCTGTAGGCGGACTGAAAATTGTGACACAAAACGGCTGGGTTGCCATGCGGCCATCGGGAACAGAAGATATTTACAAAATATATGCCGAGAGTTTTCTCTCAAAAGAGCATTTAAAACAGATACAGGAAGAGGCCGTGTCCATAATGAAACAATTATTTTCCAAATCCGGGGTGATTTAAAATTGTAAACAAGGGAGAGAGATGAAAGCAGTAGTTATGGCGGGCGGATTCGGTACAAGAATTCAGCCTTTGACACATTCACGTCCAAAACCGATGTTGCCTGTAATGAATAAGCCTATGATGGAGTATACGATGATGATGCTCAAAGATTCAGGTATTCAAGAATTTATAGTGCTTTTGTATTTCAAACCCGAAATAATTCAAGACTACTTTAAAGACGGCAGTGATTTCGGTATAAAAATAAGCTATGTTTTACCTGATGATGATTACGGCACAGCCGGAGCTGTAAAACTTGCACAGGAACTCATAGGCAATGAGAATTTCATTATCATCAGTGGTGATTTGGTAACGGACTTTGATTTTAGCAAACTGTTGCAATTTCACGAAGAAAAAAAATCAAAACTCTCCATCGGGCTTACTTCGGTTGAAAACCCTCTGCAGTTTGGCGTGGTTATTGCCAATGAAGAGGGTGTGATTGAAAAATTTCTTGAAAAACCGAGCTGGGGAGAAGTCTTCAGCGACACCATAAATACAGGAATTTACATAGTGGAACCGGAAATTCTGGACTTTATTCCAGAGGGTGAAAACTTTGATTTTGCAAAAGATTTGTTTCCAACACTTATGGAGCAAAAAGTAGAGCTCATGGCTTACAATCTGCAGGGTTACTGGCGTGATGTGGGTAATCCGCAAAGCTACAGAGAGGTATATGAAGATATACTGGGCGGTGAGGTGAAATTTACAATACCGGGCCAGAAGAAAAAATATCCTGAGGGAGTGCTTTATTCTTTAGGCAAAAATACGCTTGCAGATTCGGTTGAGATTATCGGTACGGTTGTTCTGGGTAACAGTGTGACAATTCAGAAAAATGTAAAACTTAGCAATACTGTGATAGGGGACAATGTAGTCATTGGTGCATCAAGTAAGATTAAAAATTCTGTTTTTTGGGAAGATATTAAGGTAGCTACACATGTTTTAATGGATGGGTGCATTATCTGCAATGATAATATTATTGAGAGAAATGTTACAGCCATAGCAGGTCTTATACTGGCAGAGGGGTGTGAAGTAGGGGAGTTGACACGTTTTGACAAAGATGTAATCATCTGGCCAAATAAAAAAATACAACCGGCTTCCGTTGTGACAAACAATCTTATTTTGGGCAGTAAATATAAAAATTCTATTTTTGAAGACGGGAGTGTTTACGGGAAGAGCAACATTGAACTCTCTTGTGAAATGGCCACAAAACTGGGAGAATCTCTGGGTGCGCAGCTTCCGGTGCATTCTACCGTATTAGCCGGACGTGATTATGACAAAAACTCACATATGATCAAACGTGCTTTTTTAGGAGGACTGGTTTCTTCGGGAATCAATATACTGGATCTAAAAGATACGCCTCCCTCTGTGCTGAGGTATACGCTTGCACATGATGATACACTGGTCGCCGGTGTGCATATTAAAAGATGCCTGAATGATACAGCGAGTTCTGAGATCACATTCTTTAATGATGAAGCCATGAAAATACATTCCGAATCTGCCAAAGCAATCGAAAAAACTTTTTTTACAGAGAAATTCCGTCGAGTTGACTATAACAAAATTGGGAGAATTCGAGATACCGAACATAAGATAGAGGCTATTCGTTATCAGCGGGCAATTATGGATAATATTGACCATAAGATTGTAAAACATGAAAATTTCAAAGTGGTGATTGATGTAATGCATGGCACAACAGTAGATATATTTCCAAAAATTATCAATGATATGGCCGTAGAGCATGTAATTCTCAACGCTTATTATGATGAGAAAAAATTAACAAATATTGCTCTGCTTGAGAAAAAATCACAACTCAATGTGTCAAAAATTGTACGCTGTCTGAATTATAATATGGGGTTTTTAATTTATCCCAATGCCCAGCAGTTAGTTTTGGTGGCTGAAAACGGTATGGTTTTGAGTAAGGTAAAAGCTTTGTATGCCGTGCTTGAGTTGTTGAATCTGGAGGGGATGAATGAAAAAAAGAGAGTTTTTTTACCTGTCTGGGCGCCGGATATCCGATATTTTAAAAATCTTGTGATAGAAAGAGGCAAGTACAGTGATTTTAAAGTGCAAAAGTTAAAAGAGTATGATCTGATTGCCACAGTGGACGGCAATTTTGTTTTTACGGAGTTTAGCTATACGCGTGATGCCATCTATGCGAGTCTGAAAATTATGGAGCTTTTGAGTACCTATAAAATTGATTTGTCAATTCTCATAAGAAGTCTGAGCGATTTTTACTATAAACATTTCAAGGTAGAGTGCCCGCAAAAGCTCAAGGGTACAATGATGCGAAAATTTCTGAAATACGCAAAGGAAAAAAAATCATCATCAGAAATGGGTGTGAAAATCTGGGAAGACAAAAATGACTGGGTACTCATGATACCTGACCAGTACAGTGAACATCTCAACCTCTATATTCAGGCTGAGAATGATGAGAAAGGAGAGTTGCTTTATGAATCATATTTGAAAAAAATAGAGCAATTTTCAAAAGAGTAGAATAATTATGAATGTAAGTTTTATGTGGCATATGCACCAGCCTGATTATCGTAACGAAGAGGGAATTATGCAGATGCCGTGGGTTTTTTTGCATGCTGTAAAAGATTATTATGATATGCCGTGGATGCTCAGTCGGTACCAAAACATACATGCAACATTTAACATAACTGCACCGTTGATACAACAGTTGAAACTTTATTATAAAAATCCTGAACAGTCAGACAAATTTTTGTCTCTTTGGCTGAAAAATCCCTCTTCTTTAAAATCGCAGGAGAGACAATGGCTCATAAAAATTTGTAAAAGTTCTCAGTTTGAGACGATGGTAAAAGGCTTGCCCCGTTATGAAGAACTTTACAGGAAAGATGCTTTGGATGATGATGAGTTTCTGGACCTGGAGATTTTGTTTTTACTTTCGTGGTGTGGCAACTATCTTCAAAAAAACAACTTACATGTAAAGCGTTTACTGCAAAAGGAAAGAAATTATACAAACGAAGACAAAGCAGAACTTTTAGAGGAATTGTCAAAATTTACGGCAGGTATATGGGCGTTTTATAAAGAGTTGTATGATGCAAAACGTATAACAATCAGTACGACGCCTTTTTATCATCCTATACTGCCGTTGCTGCTTGATATGCAAAATGCAAAAAGAGCAAATAACCAAACGCAGATACCGCCAAATTATGAAAAACTTGAAGAAGATGCCCGTTTACATGTACAACAGGCAAAAGATCTGTTTTTTGATACTTTTGGTTACACAACAGATGTTTTCTGGCCTGCTGAGGGAGCTGTTGATGAGCAGAGCGTCAAGCTTTTAAAATCTCTCGGTGTGCATTTTATAGCTACAGATGAAGAGATACTTTATAAATCTTTGAATACAAAGAATAAAAATCTTATTTACACACCCTATAATCATAACAATATGCTTATAGGATTTCGTGATCACAAACTGAGCGATTTGATAGGTTTTGAGTATAGATACAAAGAGGCCGGAGAGGCCGCAGAAAATTTTATGTCAGCATTGGAGTCTGTACAAAACATCAATGACAATGCCACTGTTTTTGTTATTTTAGACGGTGAAAATGCCTGGGAATTTTATAAAAACAACGGTTTTGATTTTTTTGAGGCACTCTACACTTCTTTGGAAAAAGCATCCTGGTGTACAACCTTAACAACGGATGAGGTAAAAAGCCTGCCCTCGAGAAAGCTTAGTAAGCTGGCACCGGGCAGCTGGATAAATGCCTCTTTTGATACCTGGGTCGGAGAATATGAAAAGACGAGGGCCTGGGAACTTTTGTTTTTGGCAAAAAAAGATTATGAACATCATAAAGAGAGATTAGATGAGGATATAAAAGTAAAAATAAGAGAGTACTTTTTAAAAGCAGAGTGCTCTGACTGGTTTTGGTGGTACGGAAGCGACCATTATACAAATTTTGCTTTGGAATTTGATGCAATTTTTCGCAGATATTTGATAAATATTTATAAACTGATTGGCATCTCGGTGCCAAATGATTTATATATACCTATAAGCAAAAATCAAAGCAGTACAAAATTTTGGATAAAACCGCAGTCAAAAATAACACCGAATATAGACGGTAAAAGAGACTCGTTTTTTGAGTGGATGGGCTGTGGTGTGATAGATGAAAGCAAAGTTTTTTCAACAATGCAGTCAAATACGGGACCCGTCAAAAAAATATACTACGGACAGGATGATACTAAACTCTATTTTGCGTTTGAAGGAGCTGTGGAAAATTTGTGTAAAAAGGGCAGGATAAATATCATAATCGACCCGACGGGAGTGAGTATAAAAATCTCTTTTCATCAAAAAGAGACTGTACTCCAAGGCATAAAAGTAAAATCGGCATGTAAAGAGTGGCTGGAAATAAGTCTGGATAAAGAGCAGATAAAGCAAAAGAAAATCTGGTTACGATTTGAAATAGAACAAAACAGTGCTTCATTGCAAACCCTGCCGAGTTTCGGTGAACTTGCAATCGATTTGCAGGATGACTATGCCAAAAACTGGTTTATATAAGGAAGTGAAATGAAAAAAGTATCTTTATTGTTCGGGATTCATATGCATCAGCCGGTAGATAATTTTGACGAAGAAGTAGACAAAGCTGTCAGACTCTGTTATGAACCGTTTTTTCAGACAATGCTGCAATATCCAAAGTTTAAGTTTTCTCTGCATTGCAGCGGGTGGTTGCTTGACAAGATAAAATCAGAGTATCCGGAACTTTTTGCAAATATGCAGACTTTGACGAAAGCCGGTTCTCTGGAGTGGCTCAGCGGAGGATATTATGAACCCGTGCTTTCTTCCATACCCTCCAAAGACCGTCGAGCACAGATAAAAAAGCTCAACAACTATATAAAAAAACATTTTAAGGTAAAGCCTCAGGGCTTATGGCTGACGGAACGGGTTTGGGAATCTTCTTTGGTAACAGATTTACAAAAATGCGGTATACAATATGCCATGGTGGATGACTACCATTTTTTGAGTAACCGATATGACGCAAACAGACTCAACGGCTATTATATGACGGAAGACAACGGGGAAGATGTGGCGCTTTTTCCCATAGCAAAAAAGTTACGCTATGCTTTGCCTTTTTCAAATGTGGATGATGCGATCAGTGCTGTTTTGGAGTATCAAAAAGAAGAACCCTCTGCTGCCGTTATATTTGATGATGCTGAGAAGTTCGGGCTTTGGCCCGATACAAACAAATGGGTGTATGAGCAAAAATGGCTGCAGAAGTTTGTAGAAGCTGTTTTGGAAAATAAAAAAATCATTACCCAGCATTACAGCAAATATCTGCAAAAAAACAACTCCTTGGGACTGGCGTATCTTGACAACTGCTCTTACGCTGAAATGGGGGAGTGGAGTCTGCAGACAGAAGATGCTTTGGAATTTGAAAAGGTCCAAAAACAGCTTGCTCCCTATATCATCAAAGGCGGTATTTGGAAAAACTTTTTTATAAAATATCATGAGAGTAATTATCTGCATAAGCGAATGCTCTATCTGAGTTCCAAACAAAAATATTTTGACAAATATTCACTTGATGCACTCTATAGACTGCAGACAAATGATGGCTTCTGGCATGGTGTTTTTGGTGGTTTTTATCTGCCTAGCCTGCGGGACAATGCTTATAAATATCTTCTGGAAGCAGAACAGCAGCGAGCAAAAGAGGAGATTGGTTTTGAATTTTTTGATATTGACAAAGACGGATACAAGGAACTCAAAGTTCTGACACCGACACTGAGTCTGCTTTTTTCGACAAAAAATGGTGCGCAGATGGTGGAGTTCGGCTCACTTGAAACACTCTTTAACTGGCAAAATACCATAATAAGAAGAAAAGAGCCCTATCATAATAAAATTTTAGAGGCAGAACAAAACAGCAATGATGTAAACCATGCAAACAAAGAAGGTGTTGCTACTATTCACAACAGAGACAAAAAAGCAGATGTGTCTTTTAAGAGCGAACTTGTGTTTGACTGGCATGCGAAGAACTCTTTTGTAGACCATTTCAGCTGTGAGAAATTTACATTGGAGAGTTTTAAAAGTCTGGCATACAAAGAGGTGGGTGATTTTGCGAACGGAGCGTTTGTTCTGAAAAATAAAAAGTTTGTTCGCAAGGGCGGTATCTATCTCGGCGGAGAAAAGTATGAGGCAAAACTGCAAAAAAGGTATTTTTTTGATACAAATGCTCTTCATTTAAAAAATAGATTTACAACTCTATATGCAGATAAACTGTATTTTGCACAGGAGTTTAATTTTCATTTTGCCCACCCTTACAGTGTTACTTTAAATGAGAAAACTGTGCAAGAGGGTTTGTGTTTGTATGATATTGACAAATTAGTGATTTATGATGATTTTACGGAAAAAGCATTGATTGTCAGGACAAATCAAAAATGCGATGTGTTTGCCTTTGTTCTGCATACTGTTTCACAGTCTGAAAGCGGTTTTGAAAAAATCGCGCAGCAGATAAGCTTTGTTTTTACAACAGATTTTCTGTCAGAGCTGCAACTGGAGTTTTCTTTGGAAGTGTGCAATGTCTGAAATACGTTATGACAAACTGCATAACAAATATGTAATTATCGCACCTGAGCGTCTGCATCGTCCAAATCTGGTAAAACAGGAGCCTGCAGAGTCTGAGAAAGAAAACTGTCCGTTTTGTGAGGGACATGAAGATTTTACGCCGCCGGAAATTTTTGCCCTAAGAGACAACAACAGGGCAAATGCACCGGGCTGGAGAACAAGAGTTGTTCCGAATCTGTATAAGGCAGTACAGATTGAAGAAGAAAATATTTCCCAAAGAGACGGTTTTTTTGAGTATGTCAAAGGGTTTGGTGCACATGAAATTATTATAGATACACCCTGTCATGAGTGCAGATTTTCTGCCCTTTCTCCAAAAGAGATCTTTGACTGGCTGCAAACGATACATGCACGGATAACCGATTTGACAAAAGACAAAAGAATTATCTCTTTAAATATTTTTAAAAACAGCGGGAAAAATGCGGGAGCCTCACAGGAGCATCCGCATACACAAATTATAGCGTTACCTGTAATGTCCAAAAATGCCCTGGAATTTTTACAAAGAAACCAGGCGTATTACTCGGTTCACGGCAGAGGAATCGTTGAAGATATACTGCATAATGAAAGAGTGGCAAAAATCAGAATAATCAATGAAGTAGGCATGTTTACGGCATACTGTCCTTATGCAAGTTTTTTTTCTTTTGAAGTGATTATTGCTCCGGGTAAAGTGCTTTCAAGTTTAAACAAATGTTCTCAAGAAGAACTTGCAGATTTGGCACAACTCATAAAAAATGTTTTTGTAATGTTAGATATTCAGCTTGATTCTTATGATTATAATATCAGTTTTCATATTGCACCGGTAAATGAAAATTTTGAAAATGAAAAATATATGGATGATATTGATAAAAATTTCAGTTTTTATCTGCGTATAATGCCAAGAATATATACCTTGGCCGGATTTGAAATATCTGCAGAGATGGCAATTAACGGGATTGAACCTGAAAACTGTGCCAAATTATTGAGGGGAAAATAAAATGCGTGTTCTTTTTGCAGCCAGTGAAATTTTTCCTTATGCAAAAACAGGCGGTCTTGCCGATGTTGCCTCCTCTTTGCCGCTTGCTTTGCAAAAATATGTTCAAATTTTCAGAGTCATGCCTTTGTACGGTTTTATGCATGAAGAGGAGTATGTTTTCTATGACGACTTTACGGTAAGTTTGGACGCTAAGCATTACCCTGTGAAGATTTTTACCAAAGAAGACAAAGGGATTGTGACCTATTTTGTCAAAGCACCACATCTGAGTCAGACGCACAATCTTTACACAGATGAACACGGGGACTATAAAAACAATGCGCTGCGATTTGGCATATTTTGTATGGCAATTATTGAGCTCTCTATCCGTCTTAACTGTCAACTGATTCATCTCAACGACTGGCATACGGCATTAGTAGCACTTTTTATACAAGAGTATCAACTCAGGATAAAAACAGTGTTTACGATTCACAATCTTGCCTATCAGGGTATTTTTGAACAATCAGTTTTGGAAACATTGGGCATACCGTCCAAATATTTTACTATGGATGCTCTGGAATTTTATTCAAAAGTCAATTTTCTCAAAGCGGGCATTGCCTGCAGCGATGTGATGACGACGGTAAGCCCGACATACGCACAGGAGATTGTAACAAAGGAATTTGGCTGCGGTTTAGAGGGTTTTTTGCAAAAACACAGGGAAAAACTTGTCGGTATTTTAAACGGGATTGATGAAACTGTTTTTCGGCCTTTGCAGAGCAAAAAAGTAAAAAGGCAGGCAAAAACTGAATTTTGCAGCAGGTTTGGCTTTGAAGATTCAAAGCTGCCGCTTTTTATTATGGTAAGTCGGTTAACTGAACAAAAAGGTATTGATTTGTTGCTGGAGTCGTTTGCAGAACTCCAAAACAAAAAACTTAATCTTTTTATTTTGGGAGAGGGCGAAGCAAAATATACAAAAGCGCTGAAAGAGTTTGCAAAAAAACACAGAAACTTTTCTTTTGTTCAGGACTTTGATGAAGAGCTGTCACATCAGGCATACCTTGCTTCTGACTTTTTACTGATGCCCTCAAGGTTTGAGCCTTGCGGATTAAATCAGTTCATTGCCATGAATTGTGGGAGTATAGCCGTCGTACATGAGGTCGGCGGACTCAAAGACTCTGTGCATGAGCATACAACCGCTTGCGGACAGGGGATTAGCTATAAGGAGCAGAACAAAAAAGAGTTTTTGTATGCTGTCGATAGAGCCTTGTCTCTGTACACAGAGAAGGAAAAAATGCAAAAGATTATAGATTTTAATCTTGCATGTGATTTTTCTTTTGCTGCAAGTGCCAAAAAATACTTCAAAATTTATAAGAGTCTGCTATGACACTTGGCATTGATATAGGCGGAACATATCTTCGTTATGAACTCAGAGAAAATGGCAAAAGAGTAGAAAAAGCATCTCTCAAAAGCACACAGACAGGACTCTGCAGTTTTTTAGAGATGATTTTAAAAAAAGAAAAAAAGATTGCAACTGTTTTTATATCCTATGCCGGACAGGTCAAAGATGGTACTATTCTTGCCTCTCCAAATATAAAAATCGACAAACATGACATAAAAGTCTATATAGAAGCCAAATACAAGGTAAAACTTTTTATAGAAAATGATGTAAACTGTGTTGTTTTAGCAGAAGCAAAAGCGCACAGGGCAAAAGATATCTGTGCCGTTTATGTGGGGACAGGTCTGGGGCTTGGGGTTGTCTCCTCCTCTGTTTTGATCAAGGGGAGTGACAGTATTGCAACAGAGTTAGGCCATATTCCCTGCAAAAAGACGCCCTTTACATGTAACTGCGGCAAACAGAACTGTATAGAACTTTTTTGCTCAGGAAGCGGACTTTTACGATGGAAAGAATATTATAAACTCAATACAGAACTGTGTTTAGAAGAGTTAGGTCAAAGTACAAATGACAAAGCACAAAAGATTTACCATGCGTTTGTTGAAGCTCTTTTGTATGCTCTTGGCACAACAATAACACTCTTTAATCCGGATGTTCTGGTGCTTGGAGGAGGGTTGATAATGAACAACAGGTACTTACACGAAATTATTGAACAAAAAATCCATGAATATGCTTTGCCTCTTGCTTTGAAAAATATTCAAATTACTCTTTCACAACTTGAAGATGCCGCTCTTGAGGGTGCATTTTTATTAAAGGATTCTCATGTCTGAAAAACTAAATATACTTTTTGCAGCTGCCGAAGTGGTTCCTTTTGCAAAAACAGGCGGTTTGGCTGATGTTGCCGGTGCCCTGCCAAAAGCGCTGCAAAAGCTGGGTCATAACATTAAAGTTGTTATGCCGAGATATTACACTGTGGAGACAGAAAAACTGGAAAAACTTCCTGCACCACTGGGTGTTCCCATGGGTATTATGGGAGAGCTTTGGGCAGGGGTTTACAAAACAACTCTGCCGAAAAGCAAGGTGGAAATCTATTTTATAGACTATGAGCACTATTTTGGAAGAAGCGGACTGTATGGGGATGAGAACGGCGGGTATCATGATAATGACAACCGCTTTGTATTTTTTTCAAAAGCAGCTTTGCAGCTTTGCAAAATGCTGCACTTTACGCCTGATATTATTCATGCAAACGACTGGCATACGGCTGCGCTGCCAGTTCTTGCCAAAACACGCTTTGTGCATGATTTTGCGTATGCGGCTTCTGTGTTGACAATTCACAATCTGCAGCATCAGGGACATTTTTACAAAGGGGTGATGGATGTTATGGAGGTCGGCTGGGAATATTTTAATCCGTACTCTTTGGAGAGTTCTGAAAGTGTCAATATTTTAAAAGGCGGCATTGCCGAAGCGGATGCCGTTACCACCGTATCAAAAAAATATGCTCTTGAGATTCAAACACCGGAATTCGGTTTTGGATTGGACGGGCATATAAGAGTACACAACCATAAACTTTTTGGCATCTTAAACGGAGTGGATTATACAGAATGGAACCCCGCTGTTGATAAATTTTTAGCACAAAACTATGATGTTGGAAACATGCGGGGAAAGCTTACATGTAAAGAAGATCTGCAAAAACATTTTCATCTTGCAGTGCGGGATGATGTTCCTCTAATAGGCTTTGTAGGACGTTTTGTAAAACAAAAAGGTATAGAACTGATAGCGGGCGTGATCAATAAACTCTTGGACCATGATATACAGGTCGTTATGCTGGGAACCGGTGAGTATTGGGCTGAAGATTTTTTCTCAGAAGTAGCCCGTTTTAGAGATAATTTTGCCCTGCATGCAGGATATTCAAATGAACTGGCACATAAAATAGAAGCAGGCAGTGACATGTTTTTAATGCCCTCTCTCTTTGAACCCTGCGGACTCAACCAGATATACAGTCTGCGCTACGGTACTTTGCCTATAGTCAGAGCCACAGGAGGGCTTGATGATACGATAATCAATTTTGATGCGCAGCATAAAATCGGCAATGGTTTCAAATTTTACGATGCTACAGCAGAAGCACTTTATAACACGGTTTTATGGGCTGTAGATGTTTACAACAATAAAAAAGAGGCATTCCAAAGAATGCAAAAATTTGCAATGCAGGAGCATTTCAGCTGGGAAGATTCGGCGAAAGAGTATGAAAAAGTGTATCTGTTTGCATTGCAACATAAACGAGGAAACAATTATGAAATATGAAGTTTTTTATGATGTGTCACGCTTGAGCGAATTTGATATATACCTGTTTAAAGAGGGGAAACATTTTCAGCTTTACAAGCATCTTGGCTCTCATAAAATGCAAAGAGAAGGTGTTGCGGGGGTTTATTTTGCCGTATGGGCACCAAATGCCAAAAGTGTTTCCGTGCAGGGAGATTTTAACCACTACAACAGATATACCCATTTTTTAAAACAACGCGAAGATGATTCCGGTATATGGGAAGGTTTTATAAGTGGGATAGAAGAACTCAGCACATATAAATATTTTGTAGATTCAAAACATCAGCATGTAAGTAAAGACAAATCCGATCCTTTCGCCTTTTATGCAGAAGTGGCACCGAGTTCGGCATCAAAGATTTATGCGTTAGAGGGGTATGCATGGCATGATGCAAAATGGATGAAAAACAGAATGAAAAACAATGCGCATAAAGCGCCGATTTCCATCTATGAAGTCCATTTAGGCTCATGGAAACGCAAGACAGAAGAAGACAACCGTTTTTTAAGCTATGTTGAATCTGCGCATGAGTTAGCCGCTTATCTCAATGAGATGAATTACACGCATGTGGAGATTATGCCGGTTATGGAGCATCCTTTTGACGGGTCGTGGGGGTACCAGACAACCGGATATTTTGCACCGACTTCACGATATGGTTCCCCACATGAGTTTATGGAGTTTGTTGATATTATGCATGCCCATGATATCGGTGTTATTTTAGACTGGGTGCCTTCGCATTTTGTCAATGACGGGCACGGACTAATGAACTTTGACGGTACCTGTCTGTATGAGCATGCCGACTCACGCAGGGGATACCATCCTGAGTGGAAGAGTGCCATATTTAATTATGACAGAAACGAAGTGCGTGCTTTTTTGATCAGTTCGGCGATGTTTTGGCTGGAGATGTACCATGCTGACGGCATACGGGTTGACGGTGTAGCATCTATGCTCTATCTTGATTATGCAAGAGAAGAGGGAGAATGGGTCCCCAATGAGGACGGCTCAAATATAAACCATGGTGCCGTGAAGTTTTTACAGGATTTAAACACCGCCGTGTATAAAAATTTTCCCGATATTATTATGGCAGCCGAAGAGTCGACAAATTATTCCATGGTGACAGGGTTGGTAGACAAAGGCGGGCTCGGTTTTGGCTATAAATGGAATATGGGCTGGATGCACGATATACTCAAATATATGAAAACAGACCCGCTTTTCAGACAGCATTATCATAAAGATCTGACATTCAGTTTCGTCTATATGTTTAATGAAAATTATATATTGCCTCTCAGCCATGACGAGGTTGTGCATATGAAAGGTTCTTTGATAAATAAAATGCCCGGAGACAATTACAGAAAATTTGCCAATTTAAGAGCACTCTATGCCCTTATGACGGCACATCCCGGCAAAAAACTCCTGTTTATGGGCGGAGAATTTGCACAGTTTAACGAATGGCATTATGAACAGAGTCTGGATTGGCATCTTTTGGAATATTCTGCACACCAAGGGGTGCAAAACTGTGTCAAAACACTGAACAAACTCTATAAAGAGGAACCCTCTCTGCATAGAAATGATGTCATAAGCGAGGGATTTTCATGGATAGAAGAGAATGATGATCATGCCAATGTTATTGCCTTTGTCAGAAAAGGAGCACGAAACCAAAAACCCATCATAATCGTGTGCAACTTTGCAGATAAAGAACATGTGAACTACCCACTGGGCGTGCCGACGAAAGGGGTTTACAGTGAAATCTTTAACTCTGATTTCACCGGGTTTGGAGGTGCAAGTGCAAAACTGAGCAGGGTAAAATCCTGTGCAAAAGAGCAGCACGGTCGAAAGAACAGCATAAAAATTACACTGCCGCCGCTCAGTGTGATATATCTGAAAAAAACAGAGTAAGGGAGGATTTGGATGCTTTATTTTGAAGATGATTTTATCTGGGAAAATGAAGAAAGTATACATGTAATGATGCAAGAAGCATATCAAAAGATTTTGGATGAAAAAGAAAAGGGTGTGTCCGGGTATTTTACACTTGGAGAAGATTCTCTGCCCATTATGCAAGATGCCCTTGCCTATGCTGCATCAAATGAGTTTGTAAAAAAGAGTGATACAACAGTGGTTATAGGTATCGGCGGTTCATCGCTTGGAACAAAAGCGATTGATTCCATTTTTAAACATCGCAATACAGATGTAAAAAAGATGCTTTTTCTGGAGAATCCCGATGAGATTGATTTGTCTGAAAAACTGGCTGTAATAGACAAAGAGAAAACAGTTTTTATTGTTGTTTCCAAATCAGGTGCTACGATTGAGACCATATCTATATTTAAAGAGGTTATAG
Organism: Sulfurimonas sp. SWIR-19; assembly: GCF_020410885.1. Taxonomy (GTDB): domain Bacteria; phylum Campylobacterota; class Campylobacteria; order Campylobacterales; family Sulfurimonadaceae; genus Sulfurimonas; species Sulfurimonas sediminis. Next base: position 489,998 of record NZ_CP084578.1, read on the forward strand.
AGAGGTTTCGGCTTGATTATGCAGGCAGAGACAAACAGCAGATTATAACTGTCACAGATGAAAATTCTGTTTTGCATCAGTTTTCCAGGTACTATGGTATTAAATCTTTCATTATTCCCGCAAATGTCGGAGGGAGATTTTCTGTTTTAAGTGCTGTGGGTGTTGTTCCTCTGAGTATAGCCGGGTATGATATGAAAAGCATTCTTGAAGGTGCCCGGGTAATGGCTGAGAATTTTTTTAGTAAAAAAGAGAATCATATACTGAAAAAAGCGGCTTTTTTGACAAAATATAAAAAAGAGACACCTATCAATGTGCTTTTTTCCTATGCAAACTGCCTGGAGGACTTTACAAAATGGTATGTGCAGTTATGGGGCGAATCACTGGGTAAAATTGACAGACAGGGAAATAATACGGGACTAACACCCATAGGGCATATAGGTTCCATTGACCAGCACTCTTTTTTGCAACTGATTATGCAGGGGCCAAGAGACAAAACGGTCACTTTTATAAAAGTGGATAATTTTGAAAAAGAGATAAAAGTGCCAAATATTTCCCTGAAATTTATAGAAAAAACCGACTATATCAACGGTTACAGCTTTAATGAGCTTATTGACGGTGAGTGTAAAGCCACCAAGGAGAGTATCATCAAAGAGGGCATTAATGTGGATGCAATTACACTGGATGTTTTAAATGAAAAAAATATCGGAAAGCTCATTATGTATTATGAACTGTTGACTTCTTTATGCGGCATTTTACTCGGTGTCAATACGTATAATCAACCCGGAGTTGAAATCGGAAAAAAGATTTTACTGAAAAAATTTCATCTGTTTACTCGAAAAGGTATACAATAACTAAAAGCGATATAAAAAGGCAAAAAAAAATGAATAAACTACTTGCTGAAGATATGTACTATTTGATGGTTTTAGGGCGTGCATTTGAGTATGCGGCAAAAGAGAACTATATGCAAGGCAATATATCCGGATTTTTACATCTCGATATTGGGCAGGAAGCTCTGAGTGTCGGTGCGGTAAAAGCCTTTGAAAAAGGCGATATCTTTTCAGGCTATCGTGAACACATTATGGCAATGAGCCGTGGACTTGAACCCAAAGCCGTTATGGCGGAACTTTTTGGAAAAGTTACAGGTGTGAGTGGCGGCAAGGGTGGTTCCATGCACCTTTTTGAGCCGTCCCATTTTTTTTACGGCGGAGATGCCATTGTCGGCGGACAGCTCCCAAATGCCGTAGGCTGTGCCTATGCAAGAGCTTTTTTGGAACAAGACGAGGGTGTGATGGTCATCTTTGGTGACGGTGCTACAAACGGCGGGGCTTTTTTTGAATCGCTCAACATTGCCGCCACACACAAACTCCCCCTGCTTTTTTTATGCGAAAACAACGAATATGCTATAGGAACAAACATCAGGCGCACTGCACCTTTTAAAGAACAGGCAAAAAAAGCAGAACCCTATATGCCAACCTATACCGTGGACGGAATGGATGTTGAAGCTGTGTATAAGGTAGTGAGTGAGGCAAGAAAACAGATAGAATCGGGACACGGTCCTGTTTTTGTAGAAGCCTTTACATGTAGATATGAAGGACACTCCCTCAGTGATGCAAACAGTTACAGAAGTGCGCAGGAGATGGCACACTGCAAGGCACGAGATCCGATAGAGAAATTTAAAAAAGCCCTACATGAAAAATGGCTCTGCACAGAGCAAGAGATACAAAACATAGAAACCAAAGCCCAAAAAGCGGTGGAAGATGCTGTGAAATATGCCGAAGAATCACCCGAACCAGAGGCTGATGCTCTGTTTGAACATGTCTTTTATGAGGAGAGTGAAAATGTTGTATCGTGAAGCTTTAAACAAAGCACTTGATGAGGTGATGAGCGCGGATGATACAGTGGTAACACTTGGTGAAGATGTCGGACTCTACGGTGGCAGTTTTCGTGTGACAGAAGGTCTTGTTGAAAAATACGGAGAAAAAAGAGTCATTGATACACCCATAGCAGAACTGAGCATTGTAGGCAATGCCGTGGGCATGGCTATTGGCGGTTTGCGTCCGGTGGCTGAGATAATGACGGGAAACTTTTCACTGCTTGCCTTTGATCAGATTATCAACCACATGGCAAAACTGCACTATATGAGCAACGGTAAAATTATATTGCCTATGGTTGTGCGTTTTCCTCAGGGTGTGAGCCGCCAACTTGCAGCCCAGCACAGTGAGAGTTATGAGCAGATGCTCTGTGCGGTACCGGGGCTGAGAGTGTTGAGTGTCAATGATGTCAATTATGCCTACCATGCACTCAGGTATGCGATTTTGTCAGATGATCCTGTTGTGTTTATAGAGCATGAACTGCTCTATAACAAAAAAGGGGAGGTGGATTTTGCACAAAAACTGAACCCTTTTGAGGCAAGAATAGCCAAAGAGGGCAGTGACATTACCATTGTGAGTTATTTGAAAATGGTTGATGATGTGATGCTGGCAGTCCCAGAGATAGAAAAAGCACTGGGATGTTCCTGCGAAGTGATAGACTTATGCTCCCTGAACCCTGTAGATTATGAAACACTCAAAAAATCCATAGAAAAGACCTCGCGCCTTGTAATGGTTGAAGAGGATCACAAAACAGGAGGTTACGGAGGACAAATAGTCTCCTGGGCGGCAGAGGAGATGTTTTATGCCCTGGATGCTCCGCCTTTGCGTCTGGCAGGAGAGGATGTGCCTATTCCCTATAACAGAAGTTTGGAGCTCGCCAGCATTCCTACACCAGAGTCTATTGCGCGTGATATAGTGGCGTGGGGTAAGAAAAACGATGTATGACATAGTGATGCCACAGCTCTCGGACTCTATGGATGAGGGCAAGCTTATCAGCTGGAAAGTCAAAGAGGGGCAAAAGGTAGAAGCGGGAGATGTGATTGCCGAGGTTGAGAGTGATAAAGCAATTATGGAGGTGCAGAGCTTTAAAAGCGGAATTGTTGCAGAGATACGGGCCAAAGAGGGGGATGTCATTCCTGTTGGAGAAGTTATTGCCCGTATCCAAACCAGTGAAAGTAAGAATGAAAAAGTTGTAAAAACGCCAGGAATAACAGTTGTTGAGACGCCGGTAATAAAACAGACAGTATCAAAACCTACTGTTGAGACAAAACAAGAACCAATCCCTAAAACACCTGTTGTCCAACATCTTCAAAAAAAAGAAACAGGCGCTATATCTCCAAAAGCAAGAGCCAAAGCGGCACAGTTTGGAGTTGACGCGCAGAGAGTTTTGGACAAAACTGTTAAAGATGCTTTACATGTAAAGGATGTTGAGGCATATTTACAAGAACAGTATTTTACACCAAAAGCATTACGACTGTTGGATAAATACGGCTTGGCTTTTGCAAGCTTTACACTCGATCATAAGATAGACGAAGCAGAAGTGCAGGCGTTTATTGAAAAAAATGAAACACCCCTGCCACAGCCTTTGAGCCAGATGCAAAAGGCGATCATTGCCAATGTGACGGCTTCTGCACAAAAGCCTGTCTACCGTTTGTATGAGCATATTGATGCAAAGCTTTTTGTAGAGCATGATGCATACAGCATAACTGCCTGGCTGATAAAGATTTTAGCAAGAGTGATGATGCAGCATGAAGCATTTCGCTCACGCCTGCATAATGATGCCCTTATTGTCTCTCCAAATGCTTCTATTGCCGTTGCTGTGGCAGATAAGAAAAATCTTTATATGCCTGTTGTCAAAGATGCTAACAAATGCTCCGTAGTAGAAATTGCGGCACAGCTAAAAAGCTTTAAAACAAAGCTCAAAGAAAATTCTTTTAGTGCAGCAGATATGCAGGGTTCAAACTTTGGTATTTCAAATCTTGGGATGCTGGGTGTAGAATCTTTTGATGCGATGATTAACAAAAATGACTCGGGTATCGTGGCGGTAGGAAGTTTGCAGGAGGGAAAAATATCTCTCACCTTGAGTGCTGACCACAGACTTGTAAACGGCTATGAAGCAGCACTTTTTATGCAGGATGTCAAAAAAGAGGCGAAAAATCCTCTGCAATTTAAGGACTGAAAAATGTATGACATAATTTTTATCGGCGGCGGACTGAACTATGCAGGAGCAATTGTTGCGGCAAAAAAGGGCAAAAAAGTAGCCTTGATAGAAAAAGATATGCGTCAGCTTGGCGGTGTCTGCCTACACAAAGGATGTATTCCGTCTAAAATGTTTTTGCATTATGCCAATGTTGTGTATGAAAGCAAGAGTGATATTCTAGAAGGACAAACAGCCCTCTCAATGCAAAAGCTTTTTGGGAAAAAAACAAAGTTGATAGAAAACGCATGGCAGGCAATCAAGAAACAGTGCTCGCATGTGGATCTGATAGAGGGCGAAGCACAGCTTAAAGAACCGCATAAGGTCGAAGTCAACGGTAAAACCCTTGACGCAGAGTATATAATTATGGGCACGGGCTCTTCTGCTTTTATTCCTGAGGGCATAGAGTATAATGCCAAGGATATAATTGTGAGTGATGAAGTGCTGATGATGCAGGAACTCCCAAAAAAGATTGCCATCTACGGTTCAGGGGCAATCGGCTTGGAGATGGCCAGTTTTTTTGCATCGAGTGGTGTTGCTGTGACACTTATTTACAGAGAAAAAAGCATACAAAAAAGAGCAAATCCACTCATTCAAACTGTCCTAAAAGAACAGCTTGAAAAAATAGGTGTGACACTTTTGTCCGAACACTCTATAAAAACGGCAAAAAGTACAAAAAAAGGGGTGCATATCACTTTTGAAGACAAAAGCAGTATTTATATGCCTTTGTTACTTGTCGCAGCCGGGCGCAGACCGAATGTGGATTTCCTTACATGTAAAGAGATAAAAGTAGAAAAAGGCATTGTCACAGACAGACTTTTTGAGACAACACTTTCCAAACATTATGCCATAGGGGACTGCAACGGCAAACTCCAGCTCGCTCATGCCGCAAGAGCAGAAGTTTTAAATGTTATAGAGCGTATTTTAGGGAACAATCCGCGTCCTCTCAATCTGGACCATGTTGTGAAATTTATACATACTCTGCCTATGAGTTATGCTGTAGTCGGAAAAACTGAGGGTGTAAAATCAAGTATTGTTCCTTTGAGTCATTTTCCCTACTCTGCATATAATCATGCGATAAAAGGAGTGATGATTACGTATGCGGATCAGGAGGGATTTATCCTTGGTGCTGAAATTCTGGCACCAAATGCAGAAGAACTTGTTGCCATTGTGGGTATGAGTTTGGCCGGTGAGATGGACGGGGCGCAGGCAAAACGGACGGTTTTCGGACATCCGACATTCAGTGAAGCCTTAGAGAGAACATTTTTTAAGTTATGATTGTCCATGACTGGGGTGAAATTGCTTATGTTAGGGCAAGCAAACAGATGCACGCTTTACATGTAAAGGCGCAGCAAGACGGACACAATCATCTCATACTGTGTTCGCATCCTGCGGTTTTTACCGTGGGCAGTGATGAGCAAAAGTATTTTAAGGTACCCACCGTACAAAGTGACAGAGGGGGTTCTGTTACCTGTCACTCGAGGGGACAAAATATCTTTTATTTCTGTTTTCAGGTAAAACAGCCTGCACGATTTTATAAAAAAGTTCTTGATGCTTTTGAGAGTTTTTTTATGAAAAATCTGCCTGCAGTCACATATGACAAAAACAAGCCCGGTTTTTATATACAAAATCGTAAAATTGCCTCTTTGGGGTTTCGCTACTCCAGAGGGGTCTCTTTGCATGGCGTTGCTTTGAATGTTGATGTGGATTTGGACTTTCATTCACTGGTTTCACCGTGTAATCTGACAAATATTGTACCGACTTCTTTAAAAAATGAAGGCGTGACACTCACATCAAAAGAGGTAAACGAGCAGATGATATATCTCATAGGAAAACATTTTGAAGATGCAGTTTAAACCAAAAGTCAAAGCGCCCGCACCGGAGATTTTACAAAATATGCAGGCTGTTTTGGAAAAAAATACTTTGACGACAGTATGCGAAGCAGCAGCCTGTCCAAACAGAGCAGAGTGCTATGCACGCAACAGTGCAACATTTATGATATTAGGCGATACCTGCACAAGAGCCTGTGCTTTTTGCAACGTTAAAACAGGGCATGGCAGAGATGTTGATGTAAATGAACCGCAACGTCTGGCGAAAGCCGTCCAGGAGTTGCAGCTGCAGTATGTTGTGATTACATCGGTGGACAGAGATGATTTGAAAGATTACGGATCCGGGCATTTCGCACGCTGTGTCCAAGCGATAAAAGAGAAAAATCCAGAGATAAAAATAGAACTTTTAACGCCTGATTTCAAATACTCTCAAGATGCCTTGGGGACAATTGTAGCAAGTGGTGCCGACAAACTGGCACACAACCAGGAAACTGTCAGACGACTGAGTAAAAGTGTACGTCCGCAGAGTGATTATGACCGTTCATTAAAAGTTTTGGAGTATTATGCCAGATATTCGCCTTTACATGTAAAGTCCTCTTTGATGTGTGGGTTTGGGGAAACAAAAAAAGAGTTGCTGGTCACAATGCGGGAGTTGTTGGATGTCGGCGTGAGTGAATTGACACTCGGACAGTATCTGCAACCGACGCAAAAACATCATAGGGTAGTTCAATATTACCCGCCGGAATTTTTTGATGAGATGAAAGAAGAAGCATTGTCTATGGGATTTTTAGCTGTGGCATCAGGTATTTTGGTAAGAAGTTCTTATTTTGCAGAAAATTTAGGAGAGTAGGATATGGATAAAGCAAGATTGGTTTTAGTACGTCACGGACAAAGTATATATAACCAAAAAAATATTTTCACAGGATGGACAGATGTTGACTTAAGTCAGCAGGGTAGGGATGAAGCAAAAAAAGCGGGACAACTGTTAAAAAAGCATAATATCTATCCGGACATCTGTTTTACATCATGGCTAAAACGTGCCATTCATACAGCACAGATATTACTGCAGGAACTGGAATGGGAGCATATAAATATGCTTAAAAGTTATAAACTCAATGAAAGGCATTACGGAGACTGGCAGGGCAGAGATAAAGATGCGGTTAAAAAAGAGTATGGAGAAGAAAAATTTCTGGCTGTAAGACGCGGATATGATGTGCCGCCACCACCTTTACATGTAAACGATAAAAGATGTGTATGGAATGATAAAAAGTATGCAAATATTGATAAAAAACTCTTGCCTCTGCATGAATCACTCAAAGATACAAAAAAAAGAGTTTTGGAATACTATACAGAGCAGATTATTCCACAGTTACAAAAAGAAAAAACAGTGTTAATCTCGGCACACGGCAACTCTCTGCGCGCCTTGGTAATGGAACTTGAAAAGATGACTCCACAGGAGATAGTGCAATTTGAAATACCGACAGGAGAGATTATAATGTATGATTTTGACAGCGATATGCAGATACTAGAGAAAAATGTTTTGATAGGTTAAACCCAAATTATGTATAATTCGGCAATTAACTGACTCTGTAAAAGGAAAAAAATGGAAAAACTGAAAGAATTTTTTGCATATGGCGAAAAAGTTCCCGGCTATGATGTACGGGTACTCAATGAGAGAGAGGCAAGAGCTGCCGCGGCAATTCTTTTTGTAGGCGCGTTTATAGGGCTTACAAACGGAGTGATGCTTGGAACAGCAGTGTTTTCCAAATACTTTGTGACTTTTTTTGCCATTGATTTTACACTCAGAGTGATTCAGCCACGCTATGCTCCGAGCCTGTTGTTGGGGCGTTTTTTTGTACGTCATCAGACACCGGAATATGTCGGAGCCGAACAAAAGCGCTTTGCCTGGGCACTGGGCATGATAATAGCCTGGCCGATGTTTTACTATCTGGTGCTCGATTTTCAGCCAAATCCGCTGAAAGTTCTTGTATGTCTCATCTGTATGGCACTGCTCTTTTTTGAAGCAGCTTTTTCTATCTGTATAGGATGTAAAATTTTTAATCTTGTAAAAAAAGAAAAAGCAACACACTGTCCTGGCGGAGTGTGTGTGATGAAGATAAAAGAGCCTGTTCAAACCTTTACTCCGGTACAAAAAAGTATACTCGTTTTGACTGTGATTGTGATGACATACGGAGCCTATGCCTACATGACGAAACTCCCAGACAGAACGAACCTGACAAAAAAGATAAAAACAATGATGCTCAGTGATGAAGAACTGCAGAGAATTGAAGATGAAAAAGCCGATCAAGAATTTGAACAAGACGATTTTTAGGAATGAACTACTATTTTGCTCTTTTAACGCTTATGCTTGGTCTCGGTTTTGCATGGCTGAGTGCTTATATGGTTTACACATACTACCAACAAAAAAAACTGCAAAAAATCTTACAACAGCCAATACGCCAAGAGTATATAGCCATACTCAAGCGTATCGCGCTCTATAACAGACTCAAAGAAGAAGAACAACAGCGTATACATAAATCTGTTTTGATTTTTATCAATACAAAAGAGTTTATAGGTGTCAATATGGATGTGAGTGATGAAATGAAAGCAGTGATTGCGTTTCATGCCTGTTTATTGGTGTTACATGTAGAGTTTACAGCCTGTTATGAAAATCTTTCGACAATTTTGATATATCCTTATACTGTGGTTGCCAGGCAGGTGAGTGCCAATGGGGGTATATACACCAAAGGGGAGTTTTTACTTGAGGGACAATCTGCAAGCGATACCGTTGTCATCTCCTGGAGTGATGCAAAAAAAGATGCCTATCATCTCCATGAAAACAATGTACTGCTGCACGAATTTGCCCATGAAATAGACTTTCTTGACGGCAGTGCAGACGGAACACCGCCACTGCCCTCTGCAAAATACCATGAGTGGGCAAAAGTACTTTCAAAAGAGTTTAACAAACTCAGTGATGTTGCCCTGAAAAACCGTGACTGGGGAAAATACAAGCTTTTAGGTGCCTATGCCGCAACAAATGAGGCAGAATTCTTTGCCGTTGTCACGGAGCGTTATTTTGAAAAGCCGGAAGCGCTAAAAAAACATTTTCCCGAACTTTTTGATGAGTTTAACAGCTTTTATAAAGTTTATCTGTAATTTTTTCTCATTAAGAATAAAAGTTTCAGAGTGTGCTATAATTCGTTCGATTTATGGGGCTGGACCCTGTACTTCAATAAGGAAAATCGATGACGAAAGAGTATATATTTACTTCAGAGTCTGTAACAGAAGGGCATCCTGATAAGATGGCAGATCAGATCAGTGATGCAATTCTGGATTATATTATTGAGCATGATACTAATGCACGCGTTGCGTGTGAAACACTGGTATCAAATGGTTTTTGTGTAATTGCAGGCGAACTGAAGACGACGGCGTATGCCCCAATGCAAGAGATTGCAAGAGAAGTAATCCGAGATATCGGATATACAGATGCAACGTATGGTTTTGATCATAGGTCAGCTGCAGTGCTAAACGGCATAGGAGAACAGTCTCCTGATATCAACCAGGGGGTTGACCAGGCCGGAGGAGAAACCGGTGCAGGCGATCAGGGTTTAATGTTTGGATATGCCTGTCGAGAGACAGATGTGCTGATGCCTTTGCCTATTCACCTCTCTCACCGTTTGACAGAACGTCTGGCAGAAGTCAGAAAAGAGGGAATTATCCCCTATCTGCGTCCTGACGGAAAGGCACAGGTGAGTGTAAAATATGTAGACGGGAAACCTGTTTCTGTAGAAACTGTTGTTATTTCCACACAGCACGCACCTGAAGTATCACAAGAGCAGATTCACAAAGATGTTATAGCCGAAGTGATACGAAAAGTAATTCCTGCGGAGATGATGGATGAAAATACTGTTTTTCATATCAATCCGACAGGAAAATTTGTAATCGGCGGTCCTCAGGGAGATGCCGGACTTACTGGTCGTAAAATTATTGTTGATACCTATGGAGGCAGCTGTCCACATGGCGGTGGTGCATTTTCAGGAAAAGATCCAACAAAAGTTGACCGTTCAGCCGCATATGCAGCGCGCTGGGTTGCAAAAAATCTTGTAGCCGCAGGAGCCTGTGACAAGGTGACTATTCAGGTTGCTTACGCAATCGGTGTAGTGCAGCCTGTGTCAATTATGGTTGACACACACAATACCGGCATAGTGGCAGAAGAGAAAATTCAAAGCTGTATAAAAGAGCTTTTTGATCTTTCACCTGCCGGAATAATCAAATCTTTGGATTTATTAAAGCCAATTTATAGAAAAACAGCTGCTTACGGACATTTCGGCCGTGAAAATCTTGGTTTTAACTGGGAAAAAACAGACAAAGTTGATGTAATAAAAGAGTATTTAGGCATCTAAGTGTAACCTATAAACTACAGTTTTTAAACTAGCTAAGAGCTTTTAGCTATATTTAAAAGTCTAAAGTGTATAGTTGCATTTTAATAAAAACAAGGAGAATAAAATGTCAGTTGTAATTAATGATACATGTATTAACTGTGGAGCTTGTATAGATGAGTGTCCGGTAGAAGCAATCGTAGATGAGGATGATAATCCAACAGGTGAGGATATTTATTATGTGTATCCAGACAAATGTGTAGAGTGTGTTGGTCATCATGATGAACCTGCATGTGCTACAGCTTGTCCGACTGAGGGTTGTATTACATGGGATGTTGTTGGGCCAAGTCCGCAGCACCGTGAAGATATTACTGAAGAACAGCGTTTAAATCACGAACCGGTAGTAGAATAGTTATAAGAGCACTTCTGTGCTCTTATAACACTCCTTTTAATTCATTTAAATCCACAAAATTTACATTTTAAACTAAAAACAATCTTTTTTTAGATACAATTCCATTCTAATTTTATATTTTCAGAGGAGATTTGATGGAACGTACACTATCAATAATCAAACCAGATGCAGTTGCAAAAGGTGTTATAGGCAAAATTTTAGATCGTTTTGAAAGCAATGGTCTTAGAATTGCAGCAACAAAAAAACTACAGCTTTCTCGTGCTGATGCTGAGGCATTTTATGCTGTTCATGCCGAGAGACCTTTTTTCAACGACTTAGTTGATTTTATGATCAGTGGACCGGTTGTTGTTTCAGTTTTAGAAGGTGAAAATGCTATGCAGAAAAACCGTGATTTAATGGGGGCTACAAACCCTAAAGAGGCTGAAGCAGGTACTATCCGTGCAGATTTCGCTGAAAATATTGATGCAAATGCAGTTCATGGAAGTGACTCGGTTGAAAATGCTGCGAATGAAATTGCATTCTTTTTTGCTGAGAGAGAAATTTCTTAAGTATATCCGATGAGGATTGTGCTTAGAAAAGTAACAAAAACTCCCTTAGACTTTGAAGTCACCTCGAATGAAATGACTTTTAAAGGTTTTTTGGAGTATCATAGTGCAAAATTGATTCTGCTTAAAGCAAGCATCAGTGGAACACTGGAAAAATCCTGTGACATATGTGCGCAGGATTTTAATCTTAAAGTTAATGAAGAGGTTGAATTTTTCATTAATGACGGAATATATGAAGATGACAGCAGTACCCTTTTGGATGTTGTTGAGTCTTTGGACGGTAATGTAGATCTTGAAGAGATTTTAGACTCAGAGATCGAACTTATCAAAAGTGATTACCACTCATGTGGAAATTGCACAAAACCAGAAGAAATAGAGTTTTAAAAAAAAATTAAATTAAGGAAAAAGTTATGGCAGTACCTAAGAGAAGAGTCTCTCATTCACGTTCAGCGAAGAGAAGAACTCATTATAAAATTTCTTTAGCTCGTCCGGTTAAAGATAAAGACGGAACTTATAGATTACCACACCACATTAACCCAACTACCGGTGAGTATAAGTAGTCAATGGTAAAAATTGCTATTGACGCAATGGGCGGGGACTTTGGTCCTGAGCCGATTGTAAACGGATGCATAAAAGCACTTAAAAAGAAAAGATTCACTCCGATACTTGTAGGAAATAAATCAGAAATTTTACCTCTGTTACCAAAACGTTATAGAGATAAGATTTTAATTGTCGAGTCTCAGGATATCATTGCAATGAGTGATGCTGCAACAGATGCAGTAAAGCGTAAAGAGAGCAGTATCTATAAAGCTGTGGATTTAGTAAGAGACGGTCAGGCTGACGGTGTGGTTTCAGCCGGGCACAGTGGTGCTACAATGACACTTGCCACTTTAAGGCTTGGTCGTCTGCAGGGTGTTTCCCGTCCTGCACTTGTCACACTGATGCCGACAAAAACAGGGCGTCGTTCTGTTCTTTTGGATGTGGGGGCAAATGTAGATTCAAAACCTGAACATTTGGCGGAATTTGCTGTTATGGGCGGTTGTTACGCAGAAGATGTTTTAGGTATAGCAGAACCGAGTATCGGGCTTTTAGCCAATGGTGAAGAAGACTCCAAAGGGAATGAAGTCACAAAAGCAGCCTTCAAAATTTTAAAAGGCTACAAAGGTTTTAAAGGAAATGTCGAAGGCGGTGATATTTTTAATGGAAGCTGTGATGTTATTACATGTGACGGCTTTGTAGGCAATCTTGTGCTTAAAACAAGCGAAGGTGTTGCATCAACAATCTCCCAACTGATTAAAGACTATATAAAAAAATCTCCTATTCGCATTACCGGTGCACTGTTAATGAGAAAAGTTTTCAAACTTTTAAAAAAAGAGATAGATTATGCCGAAATAGGAGGAGCGCCTCTTATCGGTATAAAAGGCTGTGCAATTGTCAGTCACGGGAAAAGTAATGCCAGGGCAATTGAAAATGCAATTTATCAGGCTATTGATTATGTTGATACCGGCGTAAACAGACATATTATTGCAAGGCTTCAAGAGTTAAAACAAAAGGATATCTAAATGGCTTACGCTGCATTTCGCTCTATTGGTGCTTATGTGCCAGAAAAAATACTTACAAATGAAGAGCTCTCTCATATGGTAGATACTTCAGATGAATGGATTACCAAAAGAACGGGAATTAAAGAGCGTCACATTGCTGCTAAAGATGAATTTACAAGTGATTTGGGTGCGAAAGCCGCGCAAAAAGCCTTAGAGCGAAGCGGTATAGAGAGCTCTGAGATAGATATGGTAATAACGGCTACAATTTCACCTGACTACTTTTGTATGCCATCAACTGCAACAGTCATTGCTACAAAACTGGGTATCAAAAATGCAACCGCATTTGATATTTCTGCTGCCTGTACAGGTTTTATTTATGTTTTGGCGATTGCAAAAGCATTTATAGAATCAGGGATGAAAAAAAACATTTTAATCATCGGTGCGGAAAAACTCTCTGCTATTACAGATTACAGTGATCGCGGTACATGTATACTCTTTGGTGACGGAGCAGGAGCTGCTGTAATTTCTGCAACAGATGATAAAAGTGAAGCTATTATAGATGTGCATACAGGTGCTGACGGTCAATATGCAGATTTGCTTATGACACCAAACGGTGGCAGCGGTTCTGCACATGATGCACTTGAAAGTGAAGCGGGAAGCTGTTTTATGCAGATGAAAGGCAACGAAACTTTCAAAGTCGCTGTGCGTACACTGACAAAAGATGTGAAAGAAATTTTAGAAGAAAACAATATAAAAAGTGAAAACATCAAACATTTTATTCCACATCAGGCAAATTTGAGAATTATCAAAGCTGTCGGCGAAGCTTTAAAAATGAGAGATGATCAGGTTGTTATCACTGTACAAAAGTATGGAAATACTTCAGGAGCTTCTATTCCGATGGCTATCAATGATCTGTATGAATCAGGGGAGCTTGAGCCTGGTGAGTTGATGCTTTTAGATGCTTTTGGCGGAGGCTTGACCTGGGGAAGTGCCCTCATCCCATTTTCACCACTCAAGTAACATTTTTATCCAATTTCTACGTTGGATAAAAATATCTTTTCGTCACTTACTACAGTAAGCTCCTCAAATATATTTATATCCGCCTTGAACTAGAATAAAAATGAGAACTTGAGAGGCGAAAAACATTTTTCTTGCTTCTCAATTGCTAACAACTATTTCGGAACCTAGGTTTTAACCTAGGCTGATTTGTTTTAAAGCCTCAACAACTCTTTTATAGAATTCTGCTTCATCCGGCAAGTCTAAAACTGCATCTCTTTGTTTTTCACCCCACATTGGATTAGGAAAATAGCTGTCATTTTCAAATCTTGCCATTACATGTAAGTGTACACGAGGGAGCATATTTGCAAAAGAAGCCATATTGATTTTTGTGGGGTTGTAGTATTTTTTCATTTCGTCTTCAATGATATCAAAGACTTCAAAGAGCTGCAGACGCAGCTCTTTTGGTACGTCTCCCAACTCTTTGTAGGGCTCTTTTGTAAAGATTTTTAGCCAGGGAATTTCACTGGCTTCTTTTTCAACATATAAATGAGCATTTTCAAAGATGAGAGATTGGGACATTAGTCTCTGTTTCTATTTCTGTTTGATGAACTTCTGTTGCCACGGTATCCGCCGCCGTCACGGTTTCTGTCTCCGCCTGAACGGTTTCTGTCACCGCCAGAACGGTTACGGCTGTTTCCTCGGAATCCGCCACGGCCTCTGCCGCCTTTTCCTCGACTGTCATTGCGTTTTGAGGCACGTTCCAAGATAGCAGCGAGTTTGTCAGCAGGAATACCGATATTGCTTGGTCCTTTTATATCTTGTCTGTCAAGAATCATAGAGATGAGTTTAAACATAATTTTTTCTTCGTCTATGTCTTCTTTGAGACGGTCAAGAATTTTATGGGCTTCATCATATATTTTTTGGTCTTCAATTGTTTTGACCATTTTTTCTACAGTAGATTCACGTAAATCATTTTTACTCGGCACAAAAGCATGATTCATAGAGGTACCGACTTTTTGTTTAATGCGTTGAAGTTCTTTAAACTCTAAAGGAGTAAGCAGGGTAATCGCTTTTCCTTTTGTACCGGCACGACCGGTTCGCCCAATTCGGTGAACATAAGATTCTGGGTCAAACGGAATATGGTAATTAAATACATGAGAGATGTTGCTAACATGTATACCACGAGCAGCAACATCGGTTGCTACAAGTACTTTTACAGAGTCATTTTTAAAACCTTTGATAACTGCTTCACGTTGACGCTGTTCCATGTCACCATGGAGTCCATTTGCCAAATATCCCGCATTTGAAAGAACATTGCTGAGTCTGTCAACTTCACTTTTTGTTCTACAAAAGACAACTGATTTTGTACTGTTTTCAGCATCCATAAGGCGAATAATCGCATCGTCTCTTTCATGCTCATCAATAACATAATACTCTTGCTCAATATCTGCATTTGTTGTTTCGCCTTTAGTGATTGAAACAAAAGCAGGGTCTTTTAAAATCTTGTTTGCAAGATTTTTAATAGGCTGTGGCATAGTTGCCGAAAAAAGCAGAGTCTGTCTGTCTGTTGGAAGATAAGAAAAAATTTCAGTGATGTCATCCAAAAATCCCATGTCAAGCATTTCATCTGCTTCATCAAGCACAACAACACTCGGTGCAAAATTGTTGAGCATATTTCTTTTTAACAGGTCTAACATTCGTCCCGGTGTTGCCACAACAACACTTGCACCGCGACCGATAAGGTCAAGTTGGCGTTTGTAAGAGCTTCCCCCGTATACTGTAACTGTTTTTACATTCAGATTACGGCCGTATTTGAATATCTCATCACTGACCTGTGTAGCAAGCTCACGTGTAGGTGTAATGACAAGCATTTCAACTTTGCCGTTGAGTTTCATGTTTGAAAGAACAGGAAGCGAAAAAGCTGCTGTTTTTCCTGTACCTGTGTGTGCCTGTCCGACCATATCACGGCCTTCAAGAATGATAGGGATTGCCTGTTCCTGAATAGGAGAGGGAACTGTAAAGCCGGCGAATTTAACACTTTTAAGTATTTCGGGTTTGAGGTTTAACGAATCAAATGTGATTGTAGTTTCTTCTGTAGTTGTTGTTTGTGTTTCTTGTGCATTTTCTTGCATCATTATCCTTTTTAACAGGCTTTTGAAGCCTTTTTATACATAAGGAGATGACGCAAGTTCTACTAAAATTTCCACTTTAAGTCTATCAGGGCATCTTCCCCTTAAAATATTTATGGAATTATAGCTAAATTTTTCATAGTTTTTATTAAACTTGTCTATATTTTGTATTATTGAAGATAATAGTGCTACAAAATATGCTTTAGTCATGAGCATTATTTTCTTGAAAATCTAGTATAATATAAAAAACAGAATGAATAAGGTTTAGGATGAACGAAAATATACATTTGGTAGTCATTGCTTTTTTAGGCGTCTCTTTTTTAGTGCTTTTATATTTATATATGAAACTAAAGAGTGAAAAAGAGGCTTTACATGTAAAGGCAGAAGAGTTACAAAGCAGCTATTTTACACTCAATGGTTCGTATGAACAGTTAAAAGAAGACTATAATGCTATGGAAATTGAATATGCGGTTTTAAATGCAAGATACAATGATGAGATGAAAGCATCGGCTGAGAAATTGGAAGTTTTACAAAAAGCAAAAGAGGAACTTTCACAGGAATTTAAACTACTGGCAAATAAGATTTTTGAAGACAAGTCAAAACAGTTCAGCACTGCAAACAAAGAGCAGTTGGAACTGTTGTTAAAACCTTTCCGTGAACAGATAACGAATTTTTCAAAAGAGGCAAGAGAACAGTTTGAAGTGGAACTTAAAGACCGCCATCTGCTCAAAGATGAACTCTCGCGACTCAAACAGATGAATGAAACCCTGGCACAAGAAGCACTCAATTTGACAAATGCTCTCAAGGGTGAAAACAAAACACAGGGAAACTGGGGCGAATTGGTTTTGGAAAATATCTTGGAACAATCCGGTCTTCGTGAGGGGATAGAGTATGAACTTCAGGCTACACTCAAGTCAAACGAGGGTAAAACATACCGACCTGATGTCATCATTCATATGCCGCAAAAGCGAGATATTATAGTTGATTCGAAAGTTTCACTGACTGCGTATGAACGATTTGTCAATGCGGATGAACCTGAAGAAAAAGCAAAAGCTTTAAAAGAGCATATAGCAAGTATCTCTTCGCATATAAAAGAACTGAGTGCAAAAAATTATGAAAAACTGGAGGGGGTGAATACGCTTGATTTTGTGCTGCTTTTTATGCCGATTGAGGGCGCTTTTTTGCTGGCACTCGAACAAGACGGTGAATTTTTTAAACGGGCGTATGAGAACAATATTTTAGTTGTATCGCCATCAACTTTGCTTGTTACACTAAGAACCATTGAACATATCTGGCGAACGCAAAGGCAGGAGGAACATGCAAAAAAGATAGCCGCAGAAGCCGAAGCGATGTATGACAAACTCGTATTGTTTGTTGAAGAGATGAAGCACATAGGAAGCTATTTGCAAAAAACACAGGACTCTTATGACAAGGCGATGAACAGACTCAGCACTGGGCGAGGCAATGTTATAAAAAGAGCACAAAATATGAAAGCACTGGGATTGAAGCCGAAAAAAGAGTTGCCACTCAAGAGTGAAGACGATGGAGAGGATACATGAAAATAGAGACAAGGTACAATTATGAAAAGAGCTGGACGCTGACATCTGAGAAGGATATTGTAAAAATAATAGAAGAAGAAATAGGCAATGATGATGTGCAAGGCGTGCTTGGCTATATAAAAGAGGCTATAAAAGATGGCAAAGAGATAAGCGTAGCTACATGTAAATTTAGAAGAAAAAAGGATTAAAATGTTGCAAAATCCGGATATTGCAAAGTTGTTACTACGGTTAAGTTTAGGTGTTTTGATACTTTTTCACGGAATTCATAAGCTTATATATGGAATTAGCGGTGTCAAAAGTATGGTTGTCAGTGCAGGCTTGCCTGAGTTTCTGGCCTATGGTGTGTATGTCGGAGAGTTGATTACGCCTATATTTATCATTTTAGGATTATATGCGAGAGTCGCGGCAGCCGTTTTGTCCGTGAATATGCTTGTTGCCATTTATCTGGCATACGGCTTTTCCCTGACACTCTCAAAATTTGGCGGTTTGGCTTGGGAAACCCCCTTGCTTTATTTGATAATGTCTTTACTTGTTGTCTTGCTTGGAAGCGGAAAATACGCCGTAAATTCCAAATAGAAAATGGAGATTTTAAAGCCTAAAGCCCGCACTGAAGTACGGGTTCGGAAAAAGCCGTTTAATCGGAATTGGTACTTTAGTGCCGACTGTTAGGGTGTAAAAGTTTAAATTTTATGAAGTGACAGGGAAAACTACGGATGTTTTACTTTGATAGTAGAATTCAAACTCCACCCGATAAGCAACATACAAACAATAACTCCGTATGCCGGTAGAATTTCATAGGCATTGAGCAGATAGACAAGCCAAAGAAGAATCGCTCCAAGCGGGGTAGGCACGCCTGTAAAATACTTGTCAACTGCTCCTGCATCGGTATGCAAATTAAAATGAATAAGACGGCGCAGTCCCGAAATCACATAGTATATACTGGCAATTGCCGCTAAAATCAGCCAAAATCCATGTAAAGAGGGTGCATAAGAGGCTTGAAAAATCAAAAATACAGGCACAAGTACAAAACTTAAAAAATCTGCAAAGCTGTCAAGCTGCACACCAAACTCATTGGACAGCTTATACTTTCTGGCAATTTTTCCGTCAAATATATCAAAAGCACCGCCTATCCATGCTAAAATTATCGCCACAGTAAAGTTGTTCTGTGTGATAAAATAAGTTGCAAGGAGTCCTGCTGTGATGTTGACAAAGGTAAACATATTTGCGAGGTTGAAGTGAGAAGAGGGTGTCCATAAAAATTTCATATAAGTAGTAGCCTTTGTAAAATATTAATGAAATTATAGCAAAATCATATTAAA
Source organism: Sulfurimonas sp. SWIR-19 (assembly GCF_020410885.1). Taxonomy (GTDB): domain Bacteria; phylum Campylobacterota; class Campylobacteria; order Campylobacterales; family Sulfurimonadaceae; genus Sulfurimonas; species Sulfurimonas sediminis. The sequence goes on from NZ_CP084578.1 coordinate 508,778, forward strand.
CAAAAGATATATTAATGATATATACTATCAATATCATTAAGCTCTCTGTAAGTAGAAGTGAATTATTATTTGCAAGTCAAAATTACAAATAGGAATTTTATGCTAAAAATTATTAGATTCAGTATATTATATTTTTCTTTTACAGCATTGCTGAGTGCTGCCGAACACACATCAGTCAATGAGAAACGTCTTCACTCTGTAAGAAAAAATATAGACAAAGAGGCTTTGATGCAGGTGAAAAAAGTTTCTGCAACAAATAATATTGAACATATGTTTGAAGATGCCAGAGTCTCAGGTCAGCTTAGGACCATGTTTGCCGGATATGAGCAAAAAGAACAAAATGTGGAGAATAATTATGCGACTGCAGTTGGCGGCAAATTAAAGTATGAGTTGGCAGAGTTGCAGGGTTTTAATGCGGGTGCGGCTGTTTACATATCACATGATCTTGGATTTGCAACAGGTGAGGGGACTCGGCACAACAGTGAACTCTCTTCAGGTGACGGCAGTTATACGCAGCTTGCCGAGGCATATATAAATTATAAATATAAAGCGTTTAATATAAGGGCAGGACGCCAGATTTTAGACACCCCATTGGCCGACAGTGATGATATACGTATGATAAGTAATACTTTTGAAGCGTATGTTGCATCTTATTCGGATGGCGGCTTGGAGATGATGGCCGGGAATATTCAGTCATGGCAGGGAGTTGATGCCGGACTGGATACTCCATGGGAAAAGACGGGTAGCCGAGGGACAAATTTTGGCGGTCTGAGTTATCATGATGTATGGGAATTAAATCTTTGGTATTATAATATTACAGATGTTACAAATGCATTTTACTTCGACGGAGGGATTCAGTACCATTTTAATGAGGATATGATACTTCACTGTGTTTTGCAGTATTTAAATGAAACAGAGTTGGATTCAAGTGCTTATGACACTACGATTTACGGCGGGTTGTTTGAATTTGTAGTAAAGGGAATCAGTTTGAGCATTGCCTATGACAAATCTTTAAACAAAGCTGCCACAGCAAGTTTTAGCGGATTTGGCGGAGGAACACTTTTTAGCAGTATGGATACACTCATATTGGATGATATTGCAGATGACAGGGATGCGCATGCTTTTGTATCCTCAATTGGTTATACAACAGATATTTTTACTCTCTTATATGCCTACGGTAATTTTAAAGGAAATGCAAACAGTTTGGGTGTGAAAGCACATATAATAGAACAAGATGTAAGTTTAGAGTATAATATAGACAATGAATTATTGTTTGCATGTGTATACAGTATGCAAAAAGATAAAGAAAACTTTGTAAATACAGACCATGACTGGAATCGTATACAGTTTATGGTTAATTATAATTTTTAAAAAAGATAAAGTGAATACAATGAAAAAATTAATAGACTGCGAAAAAGGTGAAAAAGTAAAGGTTTTAAAATTGGCAACAAATTATGACTTGAAACAAAGACTTATCTCCTTTGGAATAATGAAAGATACACAACTGCAGGTACTAGAGCATGCTCCAAGAAAAAAAACGATAGAAGTAAAAGTCGGTAAAATGCGAATTGCCTTACGTGCCGAAGAAGCAGAACTTATTGAGGTTGAAACAATATGAATGAAGAAACGAAAGTATGTCCCATTATTGCAAATCATATTAAAGTAGCACTGGTTGGACAGCCTAATGTCGGTAAAAGTATGCTGATTAATTCTGTGTCCAATGCACACTTACATGTAGGAAACTTTTCCGGTGTGACAGTGGATAAAACTGAGGTGCTTTTTGACTATAAAGAGTACCATTTTACTGTGGTTGATTTGCCGGGAACCTATGCTTTTACAGATTATACTATAGAAGAGAGAGTGACAAGAGATTATCTTTGTGCGGAAGACTATGATATTATTATCAATGTCGTAGATTCTACAAACTTAGAAAAAAACTTGCAGCTTACAGCAGAACTCTTTACCATGAGTAAGAAAATAGTTATTGCGCTCAATATGACAGATGAAGCAGAAAAAGAGGGTATTTATATAGATGCTGAGTATATGTCCGAGTTGCTAAATATCCCCTGTGTAAAAGTTTCTGCTGCTCAAAAAACAGGTATCGAAGAACTGATTGAAACCGTTGTTCGAGTACATGAGAAGCCTAAAGTTGAACCAAAGCTTGTTTTTAGTGAACCTGTGGAAGAAGAGATTGCAAATATAGTTGCCTATCTTAAAAAACATAAATATCAAGCAAAAAACAGTTATAGAAATATTGCTATAAATCTTTTAAAAGAAAACAGAAAAACCTATGAAAAACTGCATGATGATCCGATTTGGACAGAACTGCAGCCTATTTTGATAGAAGCATCCAAACATATAGAACTGCATCATGATACAGATGACATTAAAGAAGCTTTTGCGGAGGAGTATGCATCCTTTAACAGAGGTATTGTGGCTGAGGTTGTGAAGGTGGAAAAAGATCTCACAGAAGAAAAAACACTCACAGAAAGGATAGATTCAATTCTCATTCATCCTATATATGGAATTCCGATTTTTCTATTTTTAATGTGGGGATTATTTCAACTTACCTTTGTACTGGGTGCAGTACCTATGGAGTGGATTGACGGATTTTTTGGTTGGCTTGGAGATACGGTGGGTGCTACAATTGCCAATGAAGATATACGTTCTTTGGTTGTTGACGGGCTTATTGCAGGAGTGGGCGCGGTTGTACTTTTTACACCGAATATCATTATCCTGTTTATAGGGATAGCCTTGCTTGAGAGTACCGGTTACATGTCACGGGTCGCTTTTTTGCTCGATGGATTTTTTCACAAATTTGGTCTGCACGGGCAGAGTTTTATTCCTTTGGTAACCGGTTTTGGATGTTCCATTCCGGCTTATATGAGTGCGAGAATTCTTAAAAATGACAGAGACAGACTGCTCACACTCTTTATCATCAGTTTTATGTCCTGTGGGGCAAGACTCCCTGTATATGTCCTTTTTGCCGGTGCTTTTTTTAGTGAGTCAATTGCGGGTAATGTACTCTTTGCGATTTATATAACCGGAGCGATGCTCGGTCTCATTGCTGCCAAAGTTTTAAAAATGACAGCATTTAAAGGCGTAGATGAACCCTTTGTTATGGAGATGCCAAAGTACCGTTTGCCATCATTCAAACTTGTCTGGCATACGGTAGTTTCAAAAACATTGATGTATTTGAAAAAAGCGGGGACTTTTATTGCCGGAGCTACCATACTTATCTGGTTTTTGAGTAATTATCCGCACAATACAGAGTTAGAAAAAAAATATGATGTAAAAATAGAACAGGCACAAACAGCAGATGAAAAAGCGAAACTGACAAACGAATTTGCAAGTAAAAATTTACAACAGAGCTATTTGGGACGAATCGGCGCATTTTCCGAGCCACTTTTTCGTCCGCTTGGACTGGACTGGAAAATGGCGGTGGCACTTGAAACCGGTTTGGCGGCAAAAGAGGTTATTGTCTCAACGCTCGGTGTGTTGTATGCACTTGGTGAGAATGTCGATGAGACAACCTATTCGCTAAAAGATGCCATCAGCAAAAACATCTCCTTTGCATCAGCTGTGGCGTTTATAGTGATAATCATGGTATATCTGCCGTGTTTTGCCGCTTCTGTTGTATTTACCCGTGAAGCAGGTGGACTGAAGTATTTCTTTTATCTGTTGGCATTTACGAGTATTACGGCATATGTCCTTGCCTTTTTGGCATATCATATAACACTCTTGCTGGGTTATTAACCCATTATTAGATTAGATTGGTTAAAATAAATTATGCAAAAAATATTAATGATTGAAGATGACTTGGAACTGGCAGAGATACTTACAGAGTATCTCGAACAATTTGAGTTTGAGGTTGTCACTGAAGATGACCCTTTTAAAGCAGTAAGTATATTAAAGTTAGAGCCTTTTGACTTGGTTATACTGGACTTGACATTGCCGGGTATGGATGGACTTGAGGTATGCGAGGCAATTCGCGAACGACAGGATATTCCTATAATCATTTCAAGTGCACGAAGTGATGTGACAGACAAGATAAAAGCACTTGAACTCGGTGCGGATGATTACCTGCCAAAACCCTATGACCCGAGAGAACTTGAGGCAAGGATTCACTCAGTACTGCGTCGTTATGAGGCAAAAAGTGAAGAAAAAGCCGAATCCAAGAGTGATTTTAAATGCGATAAAGAGACAATGACCATTACTTATAAAGGTCGCAAAATTGAGCTGACAAATGCAGAGTTTGGAATATTGTCTTATATGATAAGCAGACAGGGTCTGGTTGTCTCTCGTGAAGATCTGATTCACAATGTCAATGCCATTAATGAAGACTCCTCCAACAAAAGTATAGATGTAATGGTCGGACGGATAAGAAACAAACTCGGAGACAAATCGCTTATAGAGTCTGTCCGCGGCGTAGGATACAAACTTCTCAAATGATAAAACGTCATGCTGTTTTATTCACGGTACTTTTTGCACTTGTTGTCTCTTTGACAAGTCTGAGTGCAATCTTTTGGGAGTTCTACAAACTCAACAAAGAACAGTATATCAACCACATTTTTACAAAATACTCAGTCATCACCCAAATATACCGTGAACATCAGCAGCGTCAAAGCTCTGAAATTATGCTTGAGGCAAATTTGGCTGTGTATAATCTTGAAGTCACCAAAGATGAAAAACTGAAAAAAGAGATATTTAAAAAAGGAAAAGTTCTCAAAAGAGAGGGGTTTAAAAGTTTTAAAACCTCCCTGCTTATCAATGACAAAGGCTTATACACGAAAAATATCGTAACAAACCTCAGAGCGACTATGATTCAGTATAAAAGAAATATCTACTTTCATATAGAAACACCGAGTGGTGATATCCTGATTAGAGACAATGATCTAAAACCTTACAGCTATATTAATCTGCTTTATTCGTATATAACAATATTTATGATTATCAGCCTCTCTTTTATTCTGATACTTCAAAGACTGCGTCCTCTCATTAGATTGAGAAAAAAGATTGAGTTGTACGGTAACGGAAATATGGACATCTCTTTTAAAACAAACCGTGAAGATGAAATCGGTGCTGTTGCAAATGAACTTGAAAATGCACGACAGAAAATAAACACTGTGTTGGAATCCCGCACACTCTTTTTGAGAAATTTGATGCATGAGCTCAAAACACCTATAGCCAAAGGGACTATCGCCACACAGATGCTTGATTCGCAAAAACAAAAAGACAGATTCAGCTCTATTTTTAAACGCCTGGAAACACTTGTGACTGAATTTGCAATGATAGAAGAGGTGACAAGTCTGAGCGATAAAAAAGATTTTTCCGAGTACAGGCTGCTTGATGTAATTGATGGAGCTATAGATATGGCTATGGTTGACAAAGAACATGTCACAGTAAAAATCAGCGGAAAAATAAAAGTACATGTAAACTACAGACTCTACACGACAGCTATTAAAAATATGATTGACAATGCCATGAAATATGCTAGTGATTCGCATATTACAATTCGCATGAATGACAAAAACGAACTTTGTTTTGAAAGCAAAGGCGCATGTCTTTCACATCCTCTACAGTATTATATAGAGCCCTTTACAAAAGACAACCCATCGAAAAACAGCTTTGGATTAGGACTCTATCTTGTTGACTCTATCCTCAAAGCACACGGACAGGTTTTGGCGCATGAGTATGAAAACGGAGTCAACCGTTTTATATTCGCATAAGTTTAAAAATGTAAACTAATGCAATGAATAGATACATGTACAGTTTCATATTATTTGTTTTTGCACTCTCTTTTTTTGCATTTGGCTGGGTCAGCCATACTGCCTATGTGCCCTATGAAAAAGAGCAGGAACAAACACTGCTTGATACAATTCACAAAAACAAAACTTTAAATGTTGTTCTGCTCAATGCTCCTTCGACCTACTATATAGGTCCGGACGGTCCACAGGGTTTTGAATATGATTTGTTGCAGTCATATGCAGAACATTTGGGAGTAGATTTAAATATTACAACAGCGCATACTGTCAAAGAAGCAATTGCACTCTCCAAAAACCCAAATATTCATATCACCTCTGCATCTTTGTCAAAAACACCACAAAGAGAAAAAAAATTTCACTTTGGACCTTCGTATTTTGAAGTCGAAGAGCAGGTGATTTGTAACAGAGGAATGTTGCGCGGATCAAATTTTCCAAGAAATGTGGAGGAGTTGGCAGGATTAAATATAATGGTAGGGGCTGACACAAGTTACAGTGAAACCATAAAATCACTTCAGGCAGACGGATATGAGATAAATGCAACGACAACTTCAGAGTACTCAACAGAAGAGTTACTTGAAAAGGTTGCCAAACATGAGATAGACTGTACAATAGCTGATTCAAATATTTATGCACTTAATTTGCGATATTTTCCTGAAATAGCACTTGCTTTTTCCATCAGTAAACGGGAACAGCTGGCATGGCTGCTCCCAAAAAATGCAAAAGAACTTGAAGCTGACATGTATGCCTGGCTCAATGATTACAACCAAAAAGGCAAGATGACACAGCTTAAAGACCACTATTACAGCTATATTCTTTTCTTTGATTATTATAATACAAAAATGTTTTACAAAAGAATGAAAAGCAGACTGCCAAAGTATGAAAAATATTTTAAGTATGCTGCAAAAAGATTTGATATTCCGTGGACACTGCTGGCATCTGTTTCGTATCAGGAATCACACTGGAATGCAAAAGCCAAAAGTTTTACAGGTGTTCGCGGGTTGATGATGCTGACACAGCGTACAGCAAAGATGTTAGGTGTGAAAAACAGATTGAATCCCAAAGAGAGTGTCATTGGCGGTACACGGCATTTAAAACAGATGATAAAATTTGTTCCCAAAGAGGTAGAAGGGGAGAACAGACTAAAATTTGCCCTGGCTGCTTACAATATAGGTATGGGGCATATAAAAGATGCGCAAAAATTAGCAAAAAAACTTGGGCTAAACCCAAATATCTGGAGTGATTTGAAAATAGTACTGCCTCTGCTCTCGCAAAAAAAGTACTACAGAACTTTGAAATACGGGTATGCAAGAGGGGCAGAGCCTGTAAAATATGTTGAGTCTATCTATAACTATAAGGATATTTTAGATAAACAAAACAAGGTGTTGAAAACTGATCTAGTGACTTCCAAGCTCCCCTAAAAATGTTTCCATATCATATTTTGTTCTGTATTCCGGAGTCATTATATGAATAAGTATGTCACCTAAATCAACCACAATCCAGTCACCGCTTTCATCTACATTGTTAAAATGTTCGGCAGGTTTGAGCTCATTTTTTAAATGGTCCAAAAGTGCAGTTGTATGTTTTTGTCCGAGTGAAGAGGCTATAACCGCATAATCAACGAAATAGTTTTTGTCACGAAGGTCAAAAACCTCTATGGATTCCGCTTTGTTTTTATCGAGTGTGTTTACTATGTTTTGTATTCTGTCTTGCATTGTGTTCCTTGTAATATTGTGTTATTTCGTCTCTGACTTTTTCTGGTATTTTTGAACTGTCAAAATTTTCTCTTAAGCCTGATGAAGATATATCTTCATCTATATCAAGTTGAATGAAATTTTTCGGTATTTTTACAGCATCTCTTGTGACAACAATAAAAGTTACCAGTTTTTTCAGTTCATCATAAGCATACCATTGATGCAGTGAAGCTAAATTGTCCGCACCTATAACCAGATAGACTTTGTCATAACATTTGAGTAAATGTTTGACGGTCGTAATCGTCGGTACTTTTCTTTTCAGCTTCACTTCATAGGCACTGACTTCCACATCTTCGTAAGAAGCAAAAATATCTTTGAGCCATTGGAGTCGTAATTCAGCCGGAGCTGTAAAAGTTTTTTTAAACGGATTTAGAAAAGTAGGCATTACAACTACTTTATCGATAAATTCCAGTTTTCTTAAAGCCTTGACTATTGCTTCATGTGCGATGTGAGGAGGGTCAAATGAGCCCCCGTAAAGTGCTATCGTTTTCATTTAATGCGAATTATAACTAATTTTGGATAAAATTACCCAATTATTTTATATTAGGAACTATAATGGCACTAAAAATAGCAATTAACGGATTTGGTAGAATAGGTCGTTGTGTAGCACGTATTGCACACAAAAGAGATGATGTGGAAGTTGTCGCTATAAATGACACTGCAAATATAGATATGATGATCTATCTATTGAAAAATGATTCTGTTCACGGAACATTTGAGAGCGAAGTTGTGCAGCTTGATGATGAAAACATTGCAATTGACGGTAAAAAAATAAGAGTTTTTTCTGATCGTGACCCAAAAAACCTGAAGTTTGCCGAATGTGGCGCTGAGATGGTTCTGGAGTGTACCGGTGTCTTTTTGACACAGGAGTCTGCACAGGTGCATATTGACAATGGTATACAAAAAGTTCTTTTTTCTGCTCCTGCAAAAGACAAAGCAACACCGACATTTGTAATGGGCGTCAATGAAGAAAAATATGCGGGACAAAAAATCGTCTCCAATGCTTCTTGTACAACAAACTGTCTGGGACCTGTTGCCCGTGTTCTTGATGATGCTTTTGGTATTGAAAAAGGCTTAATGACAACGATTCACTCGTATACAAATGATCAAAATATTTTAGATGTGAAACACAACAAAGACAAACGCCGTGCACGTGCCGGTGCTATCAATATGATTCCAACGACAACAGGGGCTGCAAAAGCCATCAGTCTTGTTATGCCTCAGCTTGAAGGAAAACTGCATGGGCAGTCAGTACGTGTACCGACACCTGATGTTTCTATGGTTGATTTAAATGTTGTCGTTTCAAAAAATACAACAAAAGAAGAAGTGACGGCTGTCTTTAACGAAATGGCCGATACAAGACTCAAAGGGCTTTTGCATATGGATAAAGAGATGTGTGTTTCTCAGGATTTTGTAGGCTCTCAGTACAGTGCAATCGTAGCAGAAGATTTAACACAGGTAATCGGAGGCAATATGATAAAAGTTATGGCATGGTATGACAATGAGTGGGGTTATTCGTCACGACTCTTAGATATGGCTCTTCATATTTCGAAATAGGATAAAAAATTTGGAACTATTACATCTTAAAAAATTAGATATAGCAAATAAGAAAGTCTTCATTCGATGTGACTTTAATGTACCTATGGATGAGTTTGGAAACATCGCAGATGACCGTAGAATCCGATCTGCTATCGCCACTATAAACTACTGTCTTGATTTGGACTGTGCTGTTATATTGGCATCTCATCTGGGGCGTCCGAAAGGAGAAGTTGTAGAAAAATACTCCTTAGCTCCTGTTGCGAGACGTTTACAACAACTTTTAAAGCGCCATGTAGCGTTGGCAAAAGATGTTGTCGGTGAAGATGCTATGCAAAAAGCAAAAGATTTACCTCGACATGAAGTACTTTTGCTTGAAAATTTACGCTTTGAGCCGGGGGAGACAAAAGATGATGAAGCGTTGTCAAAAAAACTGGCATCAATGGCCGAGTTTTATGTCAACGATGCTTTTGGTGTCAGTCACCGAGCGCATGCATCTGTACACGGCATTACAAAGTTTTTTGATAACGAACACAAAGCAGCCGGCTTTTTGCTCGAGCGTGAGATTCAGTACTTTTCAAAACTTATGAACAATCCTGTCCGTCCGTTTGCCGCTATTATCGGTGGAAGCAAAGTCTCTGGAAAGCTTGAAGCGCTTGTAAACCTGCTGCCTAGAGTTGACAAAGTGTTCATCGGCGGAGGTATGGCTTTTACATTTTTAAAACAGATGGGATACGAAATAGGTGCTTCACTTGTTGAAGATGACTTACTTGATGAAGCACAAAATATTATGGATGAAGCAAAAAGACTGGGTGTGAAATTTTATCTGCCGGTGGATGTTATAGCAGCGGAAAAATTTTCTGAAGATGCTGTCAGTAAAATTGTCACAGCACAGGAGATTCCACAAAACTGGATGGGACTTGACATCGGTCCTGCAACTGTAAGACTTTACAGAGAGGCGCTCAATGATGTGCAGACAGTACTGTGGAATGGTCCGATGGGTGTCTATGAAATGGAAAAATTTGCCAGAGGTTCTTCAAAAATAGCACATTTTGTAGCAGATACCTATGCCACGACAGTCGTAGGTGGTGGAGATACTGCTGATTTGGTCAAAAGAGTGGGTGTTGATGATGATATCAGCTTCATCTCTACAGGCGGTGGAGCTTCTTTGGAGTTGCTTGAGGGTAAAGTACTTCCTGGAGTTGAGCCGTTAATGGTTAAAATCACAGAAAAAGAGGACTAAGATGATTATTGCAGCGAATTTGAAAACAAACCTTACAAGAAAAGCGACACACAAATATATGCAAGAGTTGGATTCCTGTGTGCAGAAGAGTTCTCAAGAGGTTATTGTTTTTCCTGCAATATCATCCCTTGATGCTTATAAGACGGATATCACTGTAGGTGCCCAAAATGCATACCCTGTTGAGAAAGGAGCATTTACCGGTGAAATCGGGCTGGAACATCTTACAGAGTTTGGCATCAAAACTATACTGATAGGACACAGTGAACGTCGTCATATCTTGGGTGAATCCCAAGAATTCATAGCTGAAAAGTTTCACTATTTTAAAGAGCAGGATTTTAGGATTATCTATTGCGTAGGCGAACCGCTTGCTGTAAGAGAGTCCTCAAAAGAGGAGATGCTTGCGTATTTGTATCAGCAGTATGAAGGTATAGATACCCAGTATAAAAACCTGATTATTGCCTATGAACCTGTTTGGGCAATAGGTACGGGCAAAATACCGACGTTGGAGGATATAGCAGATATTCACTCCGAATTGAAGAAAAAATCATCTGCACCGCTTTTGTACGGCGGCAGTGTGAAAGTCAACAATGTTAAAGATATTTTGCAGGTAGAAAATATCGACGGTGTTTTGGTAGGAAGCGCAGCTCTGTATGCAGACCACTTTTGTTCAATGATACAAGCAGCAGAGGAATTAGAAAAAAATTAAGGCAAGATTGAGACCTTGCTTGCGAAGAATTTATAATGTTTTTCGGAACCCAGGCTTCAGCCTGGGCTATGTGTCTGAAAAAACTAAAATTTAAATATAAAAGGAAAAGACAAAGATGATAATGAAAGGAAAAAAAGGCTTAATAGTAGGTCTGGCAAACAATAAATCTATAGCATACGGCATAGCAAAAGCCTGTGCGGCACAGGGAGCTGAGATGGCTTTTACATACTTGAATGATGCCCTGAAAAAGAGAGTAGAACCCATAGCAAAAGAGTTTGGCAGTGATTATGTGTATGAGTTGGATGTCTCAAATGAAGAGCATATGTCCGGGATTGCTGCTAAAATTGAAAAAGATTTCGGGAAAATAGACTTTTTGGTTCACTCAGTTGCTTTTGCACCAAAAGAGGCACTCTCTGCACCTTTTATGAAAACAACAAAAAGTGCATTTCAGATTGCTATGGATATTTCTGTCTACTCTTTTATTGATTTGACCAACCGTTTGGAATCTGTTTTGTCTGATGATGCTTCCATCTTGACACTTTCCTATCTTGGCGGACCAAAATACATTGTAAATTATAATGTCATGGGTGTGGCAAAAGCAGCCTTGGAGTCGAGCGTACGCTATATGGCGGTTGAACTCGGTGCAAAAGGGCAGCGTGTCAATGCTATCTCTGCCGGACCTATCAAAACACTTGCTGCCGCAGGAATAGGTGATTTTAAGCAGATACTGAACTGGAATGAAACAAATGCTCCATTGAAGCGAAATGTAACCATAGACGAAGTCGGAAATTCTGCGATGTATCTGCTTAGTAATCTAAGCTCAGGTGTAACAGGCGAAGTGCATTATGTTGATGCAGGGTACAACATCATGGGTATGGCAGCCGCAGCCACTAACGAAGAAGGCAAAACCGTCTTGGCATGGGATACAAGAAATCAATAAAGTAGAGTCGGCACTGAAGTACCGATTCCGAAAACCTTGGAACCCATCCTTTAGGGTGGGCGAAACGGCTTAAAAGCTTTGGTTCCCTATAACCGGCATACTTTCTAACTTCTTCACATTAGAATCTTTGTTGTCATTTGGATGTGCTTTCATATAAGCCGCTGCTTTGTCAACATACTCTTGAAGTGTAAAGTTTCTTTCCTTCTCCTCTACATATTTTTCTTCCGTATCGTTGCTAGTGTTTGTAGCGTTTACGTTTACTTTTTTCATGTATTTCTTTTGCACTTTTTTGTCTTCATTTACAGTAGGTGTCCACTCATTTTTGAGCCAACTGTCAAGACTTTTTTGCATTAACCCCGGTTTGGCTTTGCCGTTTGAGTTACTTATCTTATTTAAATCACTGTTTTGTGATGGTGCTACAAGAGCGTCTGTTGCGCATCCACTGAGTAATACAAAGAGTGATATTGTTAGTGATGTTGTAATTAATTGTTTCATATTGTAATTATATCTTATTTTGTGTAATAATTCATCTTTTTAATGAAAAGTTAAGAGTTGATTATGCTATACTACCCGTGAAATTTGTAAAAGGATAAGGAGAAAATATGAAATTTACAAAAATGAGTTTGGTGGCAGCGCTACTAATAGGTTCAAGTGCATTTGCAATTGAAAACACAAAAGTTAGTGGTGATGCTAACTTGTTTTATGAAACAACTGATGCCGGAAGTAATTCTTTTTTTGATAAAGACAACAGTTCAGCAGATGCCTCAATCAACTTAAATGTTACAACTGATTTAGTAAAAAACTCAACTGTAGCAATTAGTGCTGGTGCTGGCTATACAGTACTTACAACATTAGGTTTAGAACAAAATCTTGTAAGCAGTGTATGGGGTGGTGCACATGGCATTACTCCTAATACATCAAGTCGCGGTGCACATGTAAATACTCCTAACTGGATGAATGAAGCATGGATTGCAGCAACTGCAGGAAAAACTACAGCAAAACTTGGGCGTATGGAATTAGATACACCATTAGCATTTACAGAAACATGGTCAATTGAAAAAAATACTTTTGAAGCAGCTGTAGTTATCAATCAAGATCTTCCAGACACTACTTTAGTAGGTGCATATGTAGGTAACGGAAATGGTACAGAAAGTCTTGGTGGATCATCTTTGGCAGCAGGTCCAGTTGCAACAGCAGCTTTAGTAAATGAAGGTGGTAAGTTTGATACATATGGTAAATCAGGAGCATATGCTGTTGGTGTTATCAATAACTCTTTTAAACCATTAACTGCACAAGCGTGGTATTACAGTGTTACTGCAGTTGCAGATGCTTATTGGTTACAAGCTGATTTAGATGCTAGCGGCTTAGGTGTAGCAGGTCTTACTCTAGGTGCACAATATTCTAATATTAAATCTGTAGCAAGTGGAGCAAAAGCTGATGATGTATATGCTTTACAGGTAGGATACGAAATGAAAGATCTTTTTGCTGCAAGTTTGTCTTTCTCATCAGTAAATAAAGGTGGTTCAATCGGTTATGCCGGTTTCAATACTGCAACAGCAGCGGGAACTGCACAAACAAAACTTTACACAGAAGTATGGTGGAATTATGGACAGGTTACTATGAGTGATACTGATTCAATCCACTTAACAGTTACATCACCTGTACAAGGTTTATTTGATTTAGGTGTATACTATACAGATGTAAATCATAAAGCTGCAGGTAGTCAAGATCTAAAAGAACTTACAGTAACTGCTGGTAAATCATTTGGACCATTAGATGCAACATTAGTGTTTATCAATACAGATGCAGCAACAAATGACAATATAGTACAAGCATATTTAACTTTAAACTTCTAGTCTAAACTTTTTACCCTAGAACTTTTTACTAGCTCCCTCTGGGAGTTAGTTTTCTCCACCCTCTCAAAACAACTCAAACAAATAGATTTTTTAACTTATGCTATAATATGTCTATGGCAAAAATAGATGAAATAAAATTATATCTTGAGTATAGACGAAAGAGTTTATGACACTTTTGATAAAAAAAATAGCCTACATACTTTTTATGTTGCTCCTCATCTCAATTATTTCTTTTTTAGCGATTCATGCTGCCCCAAACAGTTTTTTCGGGGCAGGGGAATTGAATCCAAATATGACAAAAGAGGCTATTGAAAAGCTAAAAGCCGTTTATGGACTGGACAAACCGCTTTTTGAGCAGTATATTTCTTGGGTTAAAAATATACTTACGCTTAACTTTGGTATCTCTTTTGTCAGCGGGCAGGATGTAAGCGGTGAGATACTTAAACGCTTGCCTATTACGCTGTGGATGAATATTATCTCTTTAGTATTTGTTTTTGTACTCTCTTTGTACCTTGGTGTCAAAGCGGCACTCTCTTATGAACAAAAGAGCGACTATATCATTCGTCAAATCTCTTTGGTCTCTTTTTCTATGCCTTCATTTTATCTTGCACTGCTTTTTATTATCTTCTTTTCTATAAAACTGGAGTGGTTTCCTATAGCCGGGCTTCATTCTATTGAAGCGAAAGAAGGGTTTGCAAATTATTTGGATATGGCATGGCATGTGACTTTGCCAGTGTCAGTAATGATTTTTACAGGCCTGGGAAGTATGATAATTTACATCCGGTCACTGACTCTGGAGATACTCAAAAGTGATTATTACTTTTTTGCACGTGCCCGTGGCTTAGAAAAAAAAGAGCTGTTGCGGTATTATATTTTACCAAATTTGATGCCACCTGTTATAACTCTGTTGGGGCTTTCTTTACCCGGACTCATCGGTGGGAGTATTATTTTGGAATCTATTTTCGGCATAGAGGGGATGGGACAACTTTTCTATATTTCTGCACTCTCCAGGGATTATCCTATAATTATGGGGATTTTGATGATAACGGCGTTGTTGACGCTTGTGGGGAATATGTTAGCAGATCTACTTTTGTTGAAATTAAATCCTTATATGAATAGAACATAAGCAAGCAAGAACAGTCGGCACTAAAGTACCGATTCCGAGAATTTCCAATCATTTTGGAACCCGTACTTCAGTGCGGGCGAGAGCGGCAGGCAAGTTGCAACACTCGGCACTAAAGTACCGATTCCGAAAACTTTTCTAGTTAAAAAGCGCCTCCAACGCATCAACACTCTCTTTTTTCCTGACTTTCTCATATGGACACACATTTTTTAAGTGTTGATTGCATCATAAACCTTTTGCTGTATCTCATCAAACGATAAAGTATAGAACTTCCCCTTGACATTGAGAGCAAACATATGTTTAATAATATCGCGGAGCAGTTTTTGAGAAAAATTAAATTTTACATTGCCTAATTTCAACCTTCTCTCAAACTCTTTATAGACAGCATACGATACAAACGAAATAAGAACATGCGCCTTTATCCTCTCTTCAATTCTATGATATATAGGTCTTATGCGCAAATCTGTCTTTGATATTCTAAATGCCTTCTCAACATCATATTGATTCTGATAGTGTGCTATAACATCATTGGCTGAGAGTGTAAAATCATTTGTTGCAAACCCTTTAATACCATCAAGTCTCTCATCTTGCATTACTCTGTCTGGATTGAGTTTGTATTTGATATTGCATTTATCATCAATATCCAAATATTTTGCATAGTATGAGAGTTTTAAGTCACTCTTGGTGATATTTTTCTTTGAGAGTTTTGCTTTGATTTTTTCTAATGCTTTTTCTCTTGTTCTTTTATCTTTTTTGGCCCGTTTGGTAGAGTAAGAGAGAATAAGCTTTTGTTTGATGTGGAGTATTTGTTTTTTATCATTTTCATCTTTATAGGGTATCTCTTTTTCAATCTCTATTGTATGAATAGTTCCATTATCAAGAAAGGTTAAATTTGCAATACGTTCTTTGAGATTATTGTCAATATTTTTGATCTTATAGGCAAGGATATATTTGTAGCCATTATTTTCTAAAAAAGCTATATTTGCATGTGTAAGCATTCCTCTGTCAGCTACAACGATTGGTTTGTTTTTGAGATGAAATCTTGTTTGGAATTTTTGCAGTATATCAACAAGAGTATGCCCTTCATATTTATTTCCCTCATATAGCTCAAAGCTCAGTGGATGCCCCTCTAAGGTTGTAAACAATCCCAGCAGTATTTGGGGACGGGCAAGTTTTCCCTCTTTGGAAAATCCTATGCGTCTTAAGTCATCTTCGCTCTCACTCTCAAAGTATAATGTTGTTACATCATAAAAGGTTACCGTGATAGCACCTTGCATTATTTTTTTGGTATGCTCAAACACGCACTGCTCTATTTGTTGTTTTATCTCCTCTTGGTAGATAGTATCTAGAAAGCGGTAGATTCTGTTTTTATCAATCTTTTCTTTTTTAAAATATTCAAGATAATCTATAAGGTAGAGCTTACTGCCAGGATAGAGTATTCTTGATATAACAAGCGATTTAAAAAGCTGCATCTTTTGAAAATCTAAAGCGATTTTATCGCATCCTAAATATTTGAATATTTTGCCATAAATAAGTTCATCACCTATAGGTGTTACATCTCTGTTTGCCAATGAAATAAACTCTAAATTATTTTGCTTGTCATCATCTTTTATAGTGTCAAAGAGTGTTGGATAGAGTTCTTTGTTTAATTCTTCTAATCGTTTTTGTGCTATCTCAAGATAGATTCTTTTTTCATCATCATTTTTGACACAGGCAATAGTCTCTACTACCTTATATTGCCGATGAGTCCTGTCTATGATTTGAATACTGATAGTTCCACTACTGTTTTTCTTTTGGCGAATATGCAAACTCATAGGCAAATTGTAACAAATTTATGAAGCCCGGACACACACTTTTTAGATTTTAATGGCTTTTAAATCCCTAAAATAAGGGATTCGTGTTTTTAAAAAATTAGATTTTTTATTGAAATGAGAAAGTCAGGTGGGGAATATGTTAGCAGATCTACTTTTGTTGAAATTAAATCCTTATATGAATAGAACATAAGCAAGCAAGAACAGTCGGCACTAAAGTACCGATTCCGAGAATTTCCAATCATTTTGGAACCCGTACTTCAGTGCGGGCGAGAGCGGCAGGCAAGTTGCAACACTCGGCACTAAAGTACCGATTCCGAAAACTTTTCTAGTTAAAAAGCGCCTCCAACGCATCAACACTCTCTTTTTTCTCTTCTACTGTACCGTCTTCATTTGTAGTGACAGCATCATTTTCTACAAGTTCTATCTGTAAACCTGTGAGCATTGAAGCCAGACGGATGTTGATACCGCTTTTTCCGATTGCCTTGCTCTTTTGGTCGGCAGGCAGCGTAATGATGGCTTTTTCATTTTCCCCCTCTTCATTTTTTACAATTTCTACATGAGAGATGATAGCCGGACTCATTGTACGTGATACAAAAAGTTCAGGAATGGTTGTGTATTCTATACAGTCAATATTTTCACCAATGAGCTCCTGGCTTACCGCATTGATACGCACACCCTTGACACCGATTGTCGCGCCGACAGCATCCACTTGCGGGTGTGTGCTTAAAAGAGCGATTTTTGCTCTCTCACCCGGAATACGAGCTGACTTTTCTATGATGACCGAACCTTCTGCAATTTCTGGCACCTCAAGTTCCAAGAGTGCTTCTAAAAATTTGGGACTTGTTCGAGAAAGCTCGATTTGCATTCCGTTTTCTTTGTCCATATTTACACGTCTTACAACCGCTTTTATATGATCACCCACTTCAAAGATTTCGCCTTTTATACGGCTTTTCATTGGTAAAACTGCACGAATTTCATCCACTTCGATGTATGTGTTGTTTTGTGCATCGACACGTGTCACACGACCGCTGACAAGCGTGCCTACTTTTGATTTGTATTTGTTATAAATTTCATCTTCCACAAGTCTTTGTATATGATACTCTATTTCACGGTGAAGTTGTGAAGCGGCTGTTCTGCCATAGTCTTCAAGGTCATGGTCAATTTGGAGCTGATCTCCGATTTCTACCTGATCATCATACTCTTTTGCTTCGGTAAGTGATATATATGCGGGGGCAGTCTCTTCATCCTGGAGTTTTTCATCATTATCAGCAACAACTGTGATTGTCTGAATAATTTTTAAATTTTTTGTATCTTCATCAACATGTGCCTCAAAAGCAAAGTTTTGTCCGATTACACGTTTTGCAGTTTGTACAAAAGCAGTTTTTAGTGCTTCCATTACTTTTTCAGGTTGCAAACCCTTTTCATGACCGATTGCTTCGGCTATATCTAAAATTTTTTCCATAGGTATTTCCTTAGTGTTTTTAAGAAATCTGACATTAATAATTGCTATGACGGGGGATTTCTTAATTGAAGTATATAATTGTATCTAAAATCTACTAAAAATAGCTTTAACCCAATTTTTAGTAGATATAAAGTATAATCCAAAACTTTTTAAGAGTTATAAAAAGCCGCAATGCGGTGTGGGCTTTCTGCCGAAGAAAACCTAGTGTTAACGTAGTCAAAGGAATCAAGGTACCCCTTGAGGGTATACTTCCTTTGGCGTGTAAATAGGGAATAAAAAAGGTTCCCTTAAATTTATTTATAAATTAAAGGAAAGAGAAATGGATTTGAAATTTGCAAGAACTGATTTAGAAGCAAAACCGAAAAAAGTTGATTTAGCTAAATTGGATGCAGAAGTAGAAAAAAACGAGAGTATAATATTTTATTTTGACAGAGAAAACTCACATAAAGATTTACTCGAACTGCAAGACCATTACGAAGCAATGGGAAAAAGTTTTTATATGAGTGAAGTAAAGTACGGGTTGTCAGACAATGACTACATGTACCAAGTTCACATCATGAGCTAAAGAGCAGTTTATGAGTAAAAAGTTATTTATTGAAACCTTGGGTTGTGCTATGAACTCTCGTGACTCTGAACATATGATAGCACAGTTACGCGAAAAAGAGGGTTATGAAACGACACAGACCCTTGAAGAGGCTGACCTTATTTTGATAAATACCTGTTCTGTGAGAGAGCGTCCTGTTCATAAGCTTTTTTCTGAGCTCGGCGGTTTCAACAAACGGAAAAAACCTTCGGCTAAAATCGGTGTATGCGGATGTACCGCCTCTCATCTCGGTGAAGAGATTATAAAACGGGCACCTTATGTAAACTTTGTTCTGGGTGCAAGAAATGTTTCTAAAATAGGTGAAGTTTTACATAAAGACAAAGCTGTGGAAATAGACATAAATTATGATGAGAGCGAATTTGCTTTTGATGATTTTAGAACATCCCCCTATAAAGCATATATCAACATTTCCATAGGCTGTGACAAGCGGTGTACATTTTGTATTGTTCCAAAAACACGCGGAGATGAAATTTCGATTCCTGATGAACTTATTATCAACGAGGCAAAACGCGCTGTTAACAATGGAGCGAAAGAAGTTTTCCTGCTCGGCCAAAATGTCAATAATTACGGCAGACGCTTTTCATCAAGTGAGCATGAAAAGGTTAATTTTACAGAGTTGCTGCGCAGACTCTCCAAAATTGAAGGTTTAGAGCGTATTCGTTTTACATCGCCGCATCCTTTCCATATGGATGATGAATTTATAGAAGAATTTGCCAAAAACCCTAAAATCTGCAAATCTATGCATATGCCACTGCAAAGCGGTTCAAGTAAAGTGCTCAAAGATATGAAACGCGGGTACACAAAAGAGTGGTTTTTGAACCGTGTGCAAAAATTACGTGCAGAGTGTCCTGATGTAAGTATATCAACGGACATCATAGTAGCCTTTCCCGGTGAGAGTGATGAAGATTTTGCAGATACAATTGATGTAATGAAACAGGTGAAGTTTGATCAGATTTTTTCATTCAAGTATTCTCCTCGTCCTGAAACAGAAGCACAGCATTTTACAAATACGGTAGATGAGGAAGTGGCTTCACAGAGACTTGCGTATCTGCAATCACTGCATAATGAACTTTTAGATGAGATCAATGCAAAGTATTTAGGACAAACTTTTCGTGTTTATTTTGAAAATTTAAACAAAGACAATTTTGTTTCAGGCAGAAGTGATAATAACCTTGTCATCAAAGTCAAAGGGAGTGAAGAGTTGTTAGGAGAGTTTAGAGATGTTAAAATTACTTCTATCGGCAGAACAATTTTAACAGGCGAACTCGTTGCTTAAGAAGATAAGCCGTTCTCTTGCGCTTTACCTCCTTCCTTTTATAGGCGCTTTGCTTATAAAATTACTCTACCTTACAAATAAAAAAGTTTTTCATGCACCTGCAGCACTTGGTGAAGAAAACTTTATAATGGCTTGCTGGCACGGGGAGCTTTTGATGATCCCCTATGCCTACTTACGCTACAGAAAAACTCCCCATGTAAAACTTATAATTTCAGATCATTTTGATGGCACACTTATCGCAAAAACACTCAGCTATTTTGGTTTTGGTACCATTAGAGGTTCAAGCAGACGTAATGCCGCAAGAGCGCTTTTGCAAGGGATAAAAGCTTTAAAAGAGGGGTATGACCTGGGCATTACCCCGGATGGGCCAAAGGGGCCACGGCATGAGGTTGCTGACGGGATTATCGTCATGGCACAAAAAGCAGATGTGAAAATTACCCTTGTAGAGATCAAACCGAACAGTTACTGGCAGCTGAATTCATGGGATAAGTTTGTAATTCCCAAACCTTTTGGTACAATTACCTACTATATCAGTGATTTGCTGGATATAAAAGGGCTTGAACTTGAAGAGGCCAGAGACTTGATTAAAAAGGGGTTACTCCACCATGAACAATAAATTTTTTTTTCCGGCTTTGGCTGCTCTTTTTTTAGTAATTATGGGTATCTACTTTTTACTCAATCCCTCTTATGAAAAGTCCATAGAAGCGAAATATTATTATGAGATTGGTGATTATGAAGAAGCCTACAAACGTGCCAATGAGGCCTTTAGCTTAGATATATACAACCGTATGGCTGCAACAATAATGGCACAGTCCAAAACCTCCATAAAGTATAAAAAATACATAGATCAGGCAAAAGAGTATATGGCTGAGATTAATCTTATAGCAGCAAAAGAGACCATAAGTGATGCTGACAGAGCCAAAATAAAACTGATGAGTGAAATAATGGTGGATTCTTATAAAAAACTTGCTCCAAGCGTAATTACTGATAAAAAATTGGTACGCGAAGCAGCAAAATATTATAAAGATTTTGAGAAGCTTCTTGAAAAAGTCAATAGATAAATATAAAAAAGATTTTCTCACCTCCCTGGAAGAGCACAGAGGCTATTCCGATTTAACGATAAAAACCTATGCCGATGTTCTGAATGAAGCATTTGGGCATATAGAGATAGTGGAGGAAAATGGGCATACTATTGTAAATTTGATGCCTTACAGGATTTTTATCGCTGGTTTAAATGCAAAAACAATCAGTAAAAAATTAAGTGCTGTTCGAAGTTTTGTTGCATTTGTACGGGAGCAGGGTTTACATGTAACCCTGCAGGCGGATGAGAGTATAAAGGTCGCAAAGACACTGCCAAAGCCCATCTCGCATGAACATATTGTCGAAGCTTTGCAAAAGTGTGATTTAAAAGAAAAACTGCTGGTGAGCATGCTCTATACTGTGGGGTTGCGTATTTCTGAGCTTGCATCACTGGAACTGGAAAATATTTCGGGTGAATGGATACGGGTTACAGGAAAAGGTAATAAACAAAGAGATATACCGCTTCTCAAATCAACAAGAAGACTCATTGATGAATATTTGTCAACTTTTGTGCTAAAAAAATTTCTTTTTGAAAAAAATGGCGAAAGATTAAGCGAAAATAGTCTAAGATATATGATAACTAAAATATTTAAGCGTGTAGCCTTGAAAGTCACACCCCACCAGCTTCGACACTCCTATGCCTCCTCTTTGTTAAACGGAGGTGCACCGATAGTGGATGTCAGTGAACTGTTGGGACATGCCTCGATGGCAACAACGCAGATATATACAAAATTAGGCAGTGCATTGAAACAACAAAATTACAACAAAGCACACCCCTTAGGGGAGAACGAGTGCTGAGTAGATTACTGGAATCTTTTTACCTTAAAGTCCTTGTGAATATTGTTGTCCAAAAAGAGAGTACCCTGGTTCATATAGAATTGTACGGAAAAAAAGGTGTAATTGATGAAGTAAACTCTGAATTCCAAACAACCTCTCTCACTACACAAATGTATGATTTTATTTCTGAGTACATAAAAGAGTCTCCCTATTTTTACATAGCTGTTTTAGATACATCTTTGGTGCAGGGAGCCCTTCCTACATGTGAAAAAAACAAGTTAGACCATTATTTTGATTTGTCTATGTCAAAATACAAATGCTTTGAGAATAAATGGACTTTTTATACTGCAAAAAATGATATTTATGAGATAGAACGCAAATATGAAGATATCGGTGTGGATATGATATTTTCTCCTTTTGTTCTTCTGGCAAATTTTTTTCAGGATAAAATCAATGGAAATCTTGCAATGTATGTTCTTGTCCAAAACAATGTAATTTCTGTGGCTATTTTTGAACATTCAAATCTTCTTTATGCAGAACATCTGGATATGATTGCGTCTGATGAAGCTGAAGATATTACACTTCATGAAGGAATGGATGAAGATATTGATACTAACCTTGATCTGGACCTTGATGAGGGTATTGACCTGGAAGATATAAATGTTGATGAGAATGATTTGGATTCTTTAGATGATTTTGGTGATATTGAAGACCTGGATTCAATTGAGGACATCGATGAATTTTCAGAAAGTAAAGATGTCGAAGAAGAACTGTTAGAGAGTGAGAATGTGTTACCTGAAGATGAACAAAACGAATCTTTTAATGAAGATTATCAGCGGTTTACGCTCATTCAGCTGGCTGTTTCACATTTTTACAAAGATGAAAAGTATGAAAGCAGGTTTGTAGAGAATGTCTATATTGCCGATGGTGCAGGGGTGACAAATGATTTGAAAAAGTATCTTGAAGAAGAGATGTTCTTTAATGTTTATGTAAGACAGGCTGATCTTGGAGCCGAGTTATGCGAACTCACAAAGCTGGAGCTTGGTTTATGAAATACAGCTATATAAAACCAAGAAAAAAGACGCCTCTCACACCGGAATTGCAGATAGTTTTCACTTTTTTTGCGATGACACTGCTGATGCTTATTGCAACATATTCGTTTTTGCTTTATAAAGATTATACATTCATACAGGATAAGCAATCAATTATAGAACACAAAAAAGAACTTGAAGCCAGTATCAATCAGATGCAGAATCAAATAAGCTTTATTCAAAAGCAGAAGGCTTTAGCAGAAAAAGTATTTACACAAAATATGGTATTAAAAGATTCTATCGCAAACCTGTTTGACCTGGTACCGCAACGCATCACGCTTTCGCGGGCACAACTTTTAAAAAACGGTTTGATACTCTATGGTATAACACCTAACAAAGATGTCTATAATTTTATGCTCCAGGCACCATTACGCTCAATTTTTCATAAGACATACAGCAGTTTTTATCCTGCAAAGAATGGTTGGCTTATGTTTGTATCGACAAACTATATGGATGAATCACAAACAGAGGGGTTAGAGAGTGAAAATTAAAATTTCCCGTCATTATTTATATATTTTACTGATATCTGTTTTTCTGTTGCTGTTTGTACTTGTTTTTTCTTTTGGACTGCTTATTCCTAAAGGAAAAGAGTATCGTGAATCCAGGCTTGAGCTGCGAAAAGAAAATGTAGAGTTGCGTAAATATCAGGATTTTTATGACAAGACTCTCAAAACACTCAAAGATTTGCAGAGTAAAAACAGACATATCATAACTGCATTTGATGCAACATTTAACCCTGACAGGTTTGAAAAAAAATATAAAACTTTTTTTTCATCTTTACATGTAATGAAAGTGGAGCGCTCAAAAGATGAAGAGGGTTTTGCGACATATGAAGTCAATACAACATCCAAAATCAGTTCACCAAAAAATTTCTATAATTTTTTAGATGCACTCAACAAGGCTGACTGGATTATAGGCGTCAATTTTCCTATAGATTTTAAGCGTGAGGGAGAAATGATAAAATCATCATTCACAATGAAAGTTTATACCAATAACAAAGATAAGAACTCTACTGCTTCTGAATCTGTGAATAAATAGCCCCGTAATTTCGGCTCTACATGTAAACAGCGCATTTTTTCTTTAAAGTTTTTTGGCATATTGTCGGGCTTTATATAGGGTGCAATCAAAATATACTCTGCCATCATTGTTACCACATACTTTCTTCCTATGACTAGAGTGTCTTGAGTTTGTAGCAGTTTTCTTTCTTCGCCGCTCATGAGATGATTGATTGATTTGAGATATTTGTCAATATGATAGATGTCATTTCTTCTTGTCGGTGTTTTTTTAAAGCAGGCGAGTGCATTTATTTTTTGTAAAGAAGCTTCCTGTATCAAATCTTTTACATCCGCATCCATATAGGAAAAACTTTTTTTGATACCCTGGGCATATCTTTGCAAGAGAGGGTTTGTGTAGTTGTGCCGAAAAATATTGCGTGTATACTTTTCCTCTGCATTACTCGCATCTTCAAAATATCTAATGTTGTTTTTATGTAAATATTGAAGCAGCTCCTCTTTGCTTACATGTAACAGTGGTCTGTAAAGCACATAGCCGTTACGCTGTGTTTTTTCCTGCATGCCGGCAAGTTCCACACAACCGGCACCTTTACAAAACTGCATAAGCATCCATTCAAACCTGTCTCCCAAATGATGGGCTGTGAGGAGGGTGTTGTAATTATGCTGCTGTATAAGAGATTCAAAAAAATCATAGCGAATTTGTCTGGCATTGGCTTCAAAATTAGCTGTAATTTTTTGTGCATGATGGACATGGCATCTGAAGGCGTACTCTTTTGCCAGAGCTTTTGCATAGGCTGCCTCTTCTTTGCTTTGCTCTCTTATGCCGTAATCAACAATGGCAATATCAAATTTGATGTTATTTTCTAAAAGAAGAAAGAGCAGGGCAGTAGAGTCGCCTCCGGCAGAAAATGCCAGCAGGTTTTTTGTTGTTTGTAAAGCCTTTTTAGTCTTGCTTTTGAGCATTGTCTACGGTTGCGGTGAGAATATTTCCGACAAGTGCTGTGATTTTTGCCGGGTATATTTTGCCAAATTCCAAATCTTCATCAAGCGTTCTGTCATTGACATAAATTTCACCGTCAATCTCCGGTGCCCAGAGAAGTTCTCTTGCGCTTAAAAGGTACTCATGCTCATCACTCTCTCCGTCTATGACGATTTGCGTGGTTTTGCCGACCTCTTTTTGCAGAGATTTTTTTGTGCACTCTGCGGCTATATCACCAAGAATCTGTGCACGCTCGGCTTTGACTTCCTCTGAGATTTTATCTTGCATATCATAGGCTGAAGTCGTCTCTTCATCAGAATAGGAAAAAACATTGATGCGGTCAAAGCCGAAGTTTGCGGCAAATTCACACATCTCATCAAACATTGCCTCTGTTTCATGCGGATGCCCTACGATGAAACTTGTGCGGACAAAAGAGTTTGGCAGACTTCTCATATAGTTGAGCAGTTCAAGTGTTTTGTCTTTGCCAAAACCGCGTTTCATAATGCGCAGCATCTCATCATTAATGTGCTGGATAGGCATATCAAAATAGTTGTGAAACACTTTGCTTTTTGCAATATTTTTCAGAAGTTTCATGCTTGTAGTTGAAGGGTAGAGATAGAGAATTCTCGCAGATTTTACACCCTCAATCAGCTCAATTCTCTGAATAAGCAGAGAAAGTCCGTCTTTAACATTTTGGTCACGCAGGTAAGAACTTGAATCCTGTGAAACAAAAGAGAAATCCCAGTAGCCTTTTTTTACAAGTCCTTCAACCTCTTTGGCAATTGAATCCAAGTCACGTGAATTGAGTTTTCCTTTAAAAGAGGGAATTGCACAAAAACTGCATGTCTGATTACATCCTTCTGAGAGTTTGATATAGGCATGGTATGTTGAACCTGTCACAACGCGCTCAGCGCCGTCTATCAAAAACACTTCATCAGAAAAACGGCTTTTCTTCTCAACCAAAAGCTCATCTATTTTGTCATAGTCACCCACACCGGTAAAGATGTCAACCTCAGGAATCTGTTCCATCAACTCCTCTTGATAGCGCTCGCTCAGGCAGCCTGCCATCACAAGAAGTGAATCTTCTTTTCGTGCATCATGGAGTGAAAGTACGGTATTGAGTGATTCTTCTTTTGCCGCGTCAATAAAGCCGCAGGTATTGACAATGATGACATCGGCTTCTTCATTGTTGTCTGTGAGTTCAAAATTCTGTAGTTTTCCCATCATCACTTCTGTATCGACCAGGTTTTTGGTACATCCGAGTGAAACTATGTGGAGTTTGTTGCTCATATCTCTTCTTTGTATTGTATTTGCTTCATGGCAATTTAAAATTAATTTTCTAAGTGGCTTTTCCTAAACCCGTACTTTTAATGTCAATGGCATTAAGTTAAGAAAATTAATGCTTTCTTGGAACCGGCACTTCAGTGCCGGCTGTTGCAATAGTCTTGCCACTCTCAGTCCGCACTGCAGAAAAAATTTAGTTTTTTCCCAAGTCATGCTTTAGCATTGAAAGTACGGGTTCCTAGAAAACATAAAATTATTTTTAAATTACAATATATTAGTGTAATTATACCGTATAATTAGCTTATGAAAAACTATGATGTAATTATTCTTGGTGCCGGGGCGAGTGGATTGATGTGCGCAGGCAGTCTGAGTAAAAAAATGCGTATTGCTATAATCGAGGGCAATGAAAAAGCTGCCAAGAAACTTAAAATTTCCGGTGGAGGTAAATGCAATATTACTAATGTCAATGTGCAGATAAATAATTTTGACGGTGAGGAGAGATTACTGCAAGCAGCCTTTAAGCAGTTCAGTAAAGATGATTTATTGGACTTTTTAGACAGAAACAGGGTAGCGTTGGAGCTGAGAAAAGGACGCTACTATTTTTGTAAAAACTCTTCGGATGATATTATCAATGTGTTGAAAAAAAATGCAAAAAACAGTGAAATTATTCTCAATAACAAGGTGTTACATGTAAGCAAATCAGAAGATTTTTTTACAGTTACGACAGACAAAAACAAATATACGGCAAGAAAAGTTGTTGTAGCCACCGGTGGAAAAAGTTTTCAAACACTCGGTGCAAGTGATGTGGGCTTACAAATCGCAAAAAGTTTTGGTATCGGTGTGAAAGAATTTACGCCTGCACTTGTCGGACTCACACTGCAAAAAGAGCAGTTTTGGATGAAAGAGCTCAGCGGGCTGAGCTGCTATGTACATGTAAAGGTGGCAGACAAAACGCTTAAAGAAGAGATGCTTTTTGCCCATAAAGGCATTAGCGGTCCTGCAATACTTTCTGCTTCCTTGTATTGGCACAAAGGGGAAATAAGCATAGACTTTTTACCCAACAAAAATATTTTAGATTTGGTGCAAAAGAGTAAAAAACTGGTGAGTTCGCTTATCCCTTTGCCAAAAAGACTTGCAAAAGCTCTTTTGTCCGCGATAGATTTTAAAGACAAAGAGTGTGCAAAACTGAGTCAACATGACAAAGAGGCATTAAAAGCATTGCACAATTATACTTTTGCTCCTGCGGGAAACTTCGGATTTAGCAAAGCGGAGGTAAGCAGAGGCGGTGTCTTGGCAGATGCACTTACATGTAACAGCTTGGAATCCAAAAAAGTAAAAGGTCTGCATTTTATAGGCGAAGTTGTAGATGTCACGGGCGAACTCGGGGGCTATAATTTTCAGTGGGCATTTTCAAGTGCCTACAGCTGTGCAAAATTTATAAAATAAAGAGTTCAAAGTTTCAACTGTTTTATGAAATTGTTTGCAATCATTTCACCTCGGGTCTTAAAAATATTGGCTGTTTCTTCCTCATAGAGTTTGTCGATAGTTTGAGAAAAAAGTTCCAGCCATCTTTGGAAACTTTCCCTGTTAAGACCCTGCATATCCAGGTGCGGTTTTATAGGGGTACCGTTATAACTGTTGTCGGCTGTTGTCATTGATGCCCAAAAGTCTGTCAGAAGATTAAGATGATGCTGCCATTCATCCGAAATCATCTCATCACCCAGCTTTTCAATAAAAAAATCAGCGATAAGATCGTCTTTGAGCACACTGCTGTAAAAGCGGTCAACCATAACGCGAATGTTTTTTTTCGTAATAGTTTGGTATTGCATAAAACCTCGTTTGTCTGTTTTGTATAAAATTATATTATATAATAGCAGAGGTTTACTTGATATAAATCAATCAGAAATACCTTGCTTGTAACTTGATTTTTTAAAGTTTTACAAGGTACAAATTGGCTACACTTTAGGATTATTATGAAAATCCAAAGGATTACAGATGAGCAGAGTAGATATAAAAGTACAGATAAGTCTTTTAAAAGAGGCAAAAAGTTATTTTGACAATGTAAAGCAAAAAGATACTGTTGTCTTAACACAAGAACATATTTTAGAATGGCTGGAAGTTTTCTATGATGACCGTATAAAGATGGATACATGTAACGAAGCGACGGTAAGAAGATAAATCTTTGATGTTTCTTTCATTTGGCTATAATTCCATTAATGAAAAAGAAACCAGAATTTAAAGTAGTATCACCCTACGAACCTGCGGGTGATCAACCGACAGCTATAAAAAAACTCTCAGACTCCATACTAAAAGGGAACCGCTATCAGACACTTGAAGGTGTGACAGGGAGCGGTAAAACCCATACGATGGCACGCGTTATAGAAAATGTAAAAATGCCGACTATCATTATGACGCATAATAAAACGCTTGCTGCACAGCTTTACTCAGAATTTCGTCAGTTTTTTCCAAACAATCATGTCGAATATTTTGTTTCTTATTATGATTACTATCAGCCTGAAGCCTACATCCCGCGTCAGGATCTTTTTATAGAAAAAGATTCCGCCATCAATGATGAACTAGAACGTCTTCGACTTTCTGCTACAGCAAATCTACTCTCTTATGATGATGTGATTGTTATAGCTTCTGTTTCTGCAAACTATGGTCTTGGTGACCCAGAAGAGTACCAAAACATGGTGCAGGCTTTGGCAGTGGGTGATGAAATAGCACAAAAAAAACTTCTGCTTCGTTTGGTTGAAATGGGCTATTCGAGAAATGACAGTTATTTTGACAGCGGACATATTCGAGTAAACGGTGAGAGTATAGATATCTATCCGCCTTATTTTGAACAAGAAGCCATTCGTGTGGAGTTTTTCGGTGATGAGATAGAAGCGATTTATACCTTTGATGTGATTGACAACAAAAAGCTTGAAGAGCATAAAAGTGTTACAATTTATGCCACTTCACAGTTTAGTGTCTCTCAGGAAAAAATGGCTGTGGCTATCAAACGCATAGAAGAAGAGCTCGATGAGCGGCTGGCATATTTTCAAAAAGAGGGTAAACTTGTTGAGTATCAAAGACTCAAACAGCGTGTCGAATTTGATTTGGAGATGCTGCAGACAACAGGAATGTGCAAGGGAATTGAAAACTATTCAAGACTTTTGACAAATAAAAAACCGGGAGAAGCTCCTTTTACATTGCTTGATTATTTTGAGCAAAACCATAAAGAGTATCTTGTTATTGTCGATGAATCCCATGTTTCACTGCCACAGTATCGAGGGATGTATGCAGGAGACAGAGCCAGAAAAGAGGTGCTTGTTGATTATGGCTTTCGCCTGCCATCAGCTCTTGACAACCGTCCGCTAAAAGCAGAAGAGTATATAAACAAAGCACCGCATTATCTGTTTGTCTCAGCAACACCTTCTGAATATGAACTTGAAATGTCAGCGGTCAAAGCCGAACAGATTATTCGTCCCACAGGACTGCTTGACCCTGTCATCGAGATTAAATCTTCAGACAATCAGGTAGAAGATATTCATGATGAGATTAAAAAGATCATTGTCAAAGACGAACGGGTTTTAATCACAGTACTGACAAAAAAAATGGCAGAGGCCTTGACAAAATATCTTGCAGATTTGGGCATTAAAGTACAGTATATGCACTCTGACATTGACACTATTGAGCGAAACCAAATTATCCGTTCTTTGCGCTTGGGTGAATTTGATGTACTTATAGGGATAAATTTACTACGAGAAGGGCTGGATTTACCCGAAGTTTCTCTTGTGGCAATTTTGGATGCGGACAAAGAAGGATTTTTGAGAAGTGAAACGGCGCTTGTGCAGACTATAGGACGCGGAGCGAGAAATGAAAACGGTCGGGTTATTCTGTATGCAAACAAAATGACAGGTTCTATGCAAAGAGCGATAGACAAAACAAATGCAAGACGGGCAATTCAAGAAGCTTACAATAAAAAACACGGCATAACACCGACAACAACCAAGAGAGCATTAGATGAAAATCTTAAAGTTGAGGAACATGGCGGACTCTACCAAAAATACAAAAAACAGGATAAAATACCGCCAAGTGAAAGAAAAGCAATGATAAAAGAGCTTTCCTTAAAAATGAAAGAGGCTGCCCGTGAGCTTAATTTTGAAGAAGCGGCACGACTGCGTGATGAAATCACAAAAATAAAAAAACTTTAGGATAGATAAAATAGATGGAAGATACATTCAGTAATTTGGCAACATACGGGTATATAGGACTTTTTCTATACTCTTTAGGCGGTGGATTCATCGGACTTGTAGCAGCAGGTGTTTTGAGTTTTATGGGGAAGATGGATTTGACACTTTCAATCAGTATTGCCTTTTTTGGAAATGCTCTTGGAGATGTTTTGCTTTTTTGGCTGACAAGATATCAGAAATCTATGATGGTCGAGGGACTGCGAAAGCACAGAAGAAAGTTGGCGTTAGCGCATATTCTGATTAAGAAACACGGTGACTGGGTTATTTTCATTCAAAAGTTTATATATGGACTGAAAACTGTTGTGCCTATTGCCATTGCACTGACGAAGTATGACTTTAAAAAGTTTGCCATTTTAAATGTTTTTGCAGCAGCGGTATGGGCTTTGGCATTTGGTCTGAGCAGTTACTATTTCGGAGCTGTTTTGAGTAAGTTTGCCCTGTATGTCAATGATAACAGATGGATAGCCCCTGTGATTTTGCTTACTATCGGTGGAGCAGTTTGGATCTATCTGGAACAGGCTACGAAAAAAAAGTAGCTTGAAAGTAAAAAGCCAAAAAGCTTTTTACTTTTCTACCTTGGGACCTGCTGCAGAGAAGTCAAATTCACTGTCGGCATCCTGGTATCTTTTAAAGTTTTCTACAAACATATCTGCAAGTTTGTCGCGGGTTCTGTCAAAGGCTTCTTTGTCTTCCCAGGCATTTCTAGGGTTTAAAAGGTCAGGGTTGATGTCACCTAATGTTTTAGGCACCTGCAGTCTAAATGTCTCTGTTGTATCAAATTCACTTTCATTGATTGTACCGTCAAGTATGGCATTGATACATGCACGGGTGTCTTTTAAACTCATGCGTTTTCCGACACCGTATCCTCCGCCGGTCCAACCTGTGTTGACAAGGTAAACATTTACATTGTGTTTGTCGATTTTTTCGCCGAGAAGTTTGGCATACACTGTAGGATGCAGCGTCATGAATGCTTCACCGAAACATGCAGAGAATGTTGCAACAGGTTCCGTGATACCACGTTCTGTTCCTGCAACTTTTGCAGTGTATCCGCTGAGGAAGTAGTACATTGCCTGCTCTCGGGTCAGTTTTGAAACCGGAGGGAGTACACCAAACGCATCAGCAGAGAGAAAGATAATATTTTCAGGGTGTCCTGCCATTAAGTCAGGCTTGTGGTTTTTTATATGTTCAATAGGATAGGAAACACGGGTATTTTCGGTTTTGGAACCGTCATCATAGTCAACCTCACCGTCATCATGCATGACAACATTTTCCAAAAGTGCATCTTTTTTGATTGCACCATAAATTTCAGGTTCACTTTTTGCATCAAGATTAATGACTTTTGCATAACATCCCCCCTCAAAGTTAAAGACGCCGTAATCATCCCAGCCATGTTCGTCATCACCGATGAGGGCACGTTTTGGATCTGTTGAAAGTGTTGTTTTTCCGGTTCCGCTAAGACCAAAAAACAGAGCAGTATCTCCGCGTTCCCCAACATTTGCAGAACAGTGCATGGAGAGTTTTCCGTCAAGCGGCAGCCAGTAGTTCATCATTGAAAAGATACCTTTTTTCAACTCACCGCCATACCATGTACCACCGATTATCGCCATGTTTCTTTCAACATCAAAGAGAACAAAAACTTCAGAGTTCATGCCGTGTTCTTTCCATTTGTCATTGACAGCCTTGCAGGCATTTAAAACAGTAAAATCAGATTTAAATGACTCAAGTTCGGAAGGAGTAGGGCGAATAAACATATTTTTAACAAAATGAGACTGCCAGGCAATCTCTGTTACAAAACGAATAGATTTTTTTGAAGCGGGACTTGCGCCACTGTATACATCAGTCACATAAAGATTTTTCCCGGAAAGCTGTTCACGGGAAAGGTCCAGAAGCTCATTGAAAATTTCTTCACTGATTTTTTGATTGACATCTCCCCATGCTATGTATTTATTAGATGGTTCACGGTCAACAAAATATTTGTCTTTGGGTGAACGGCCTGTAAATATACCTGTATCTACAGCAGTTGCACCTGTTTTGGTTTTTCTTACTTCACCATTTTCAAGTTCATGCTTGATTAATTCATCATAGTCAAGGTTATGATAAATTTTTCCGACATTTTTAAGTCCTAAATCTTCTAATTCTTTTGTTATGCTCATAGTTTACCTTGTGGTATATGTAATAATTGATACTTTTTAGCAGTGTATCATCTCTAGAGCGAAATTATACTACTTCTAAACATAAATTAAAAGTAAAATAGATTGTTTTTCAAAATATTATAGAAAAGAAAAAGATATTCGTAAAAAGTTTGAAAAAGAAAATTGGTTTAAGGATTTTTTGGTAGAATTTTACTCTTCATTTACTACAGCTCGATTAACTCAGTGGTAGAGTGTCACCTCGACAAGGTGAAAGTCACTGGTTCGAATCCAGTATCGAGCACCATCCCAATAAAATATATAAATAAATCACATATTTGTTACTTAAGTTCCATTGCTTTTTATTTCAAAAGATGTATAATCATAAAAAACAGACAGGAGTATACAATGGAAAGAAAAATTACAATCGAAGGTGATATCTCTATAGTAAGCCTGAGCAATGTCGGGACTTTTGAAGAATTTAATTTAGAAAACGAAGAAATCAACGAAGAATCAGAAATAAAAAACATTATGGAAGAGATTGATGCTTATGCGCAAAGCGGCGAGCTTGATGCTGTGACTGATGTATGCACATATAAAGTCATGAACGGTGAAGATATTGAGTATTTTGCATGTGCTGATGAAGAGAGTGAAGAGAAAGAAATTTCAATGGAGCGTTTTAAACTGGTCAATCAAACACTCAAACCTATCAAGAACCTCTTAACAAAGGCATGCAAGGACGATATAATATATCTAAGAAAAGAGCAGGGAAAAGCAAATATAATGCTGAGTCTTGAAATGAACAACAGTGATGAGACTATGAGCTTTTCCTATTTTGACTGCAGCACAGACCTGGATGAGTATGATTTATTGCGTGAGAGTTACTATGATGTAGTCTGTGATACCTTTTTACCAGAATCCTTGGCAACACAGGAGAATAAAGCTACTGTAGAAAATTTTGTTTTTGAACCGCAGATTATTTATGGGGAACTGTATAAAGTCATAGAAAACGAAGAGGGTCTGAAATCTTTACAAAAAATAGAATTTCCGGGATATTATTTTCAAGACGCACAAAGAGAAATTGACGAATAGGGAGACTACTTAAAGGGCATTTTTGACATGATAATCTCTTTTTGATCTACATAGCGCCTGCAGTTTTTTCCTCCCAGACTTTTACAGGTTTCTTGCCAAAGTCTGGAGTGCCCACCATTTCCCGTAACATTTTGATGGAGCTTAAAAAGAAGAGCATGGGCATATTCATGGGGGATTACATCCGAAATCATATAAGGCATACTCTCCTGCATGACCTTTTTGTTTAAAAATATTTTTATCTTTCCGTTTTCATAAGAGGTAAGACCATAAAGTCTTCCAGGCACTTTATCTGTAATAATAATTGGAAATCTGTAGATAAAACCAAAATTCTCCTGCATATGTTGTAAAACATCCTGTTCTTTTGCCTCTATTTGATTGATATATGTTTGTGGAAGAGGATTGTGTTTAAATTGATAGTTTTTGTAGGCGTTAAAAATTAAAACACTTCCAAAAATAAAGATGACAGCTATAAAAGTGTATTCAAGTTTTTTACCAAAGATGTTGTAGTCCTGTTTGGTGGAGCTGTGCGGAATCGAACCGCAGTCCGAAACCTGGCTACTCCCAACGTCTACATGCTTAGAAAGGTTGTTTAATCTCGTCTTGCTTCACACAACCTGCAAAGCTACGCAAGACCAGCCTCATTGATTCGTCTTGAGCTAAGGCGTACTCAAGATATATCTAAATGAAGGGTTATACTTCGAGTCCTGCTTATTTAGAATCCACAGGTGAAGCAGCCCGCCTCTTACGAGGGGTTAAAACTTAAGCTACTGCTAAAGCTGGGCGATAATTTGTATTGTTTGCGTTTAAGCAATTGTGAGCCGTATAACGGAATGCTCAGTCCGACATGCAGTTGGGAGCCACCAGATCCCGTCGAAACCAGGTCAGCCCCATATTTGTTACTTATTTTAAAAGTAATGTCTTATTATATCAAATTTTTTTGTTAATTTGTAAACAGCAGAATGATTTATTGTATCCAGGCTGTTATGGTATTTGAAAGTTTTGTGATGAAATGCCTTGTCCAAGAGCCAAAGTATCTGTAGCAGTGCAAAACAAGATTGAGTTTTTTGCCATATTTTATTATATAAAAAAGAATTCTTTCATAGTAAATGACTATATCACCCGCCACTACAGGTTGTATATTTTGTATTTTTTGTATTTTGCTGATAACAAAAGTTATGACAATAGCGACAAGCAGAGGATAAAGAAAAGGCAGTGGACTGAGTTTGTACATAGCCTCCAAAGAAGGTTCCAGGATAAACGGCAAAGTAAGAATAATCCCCAAAAGCAACACCCACGGACACAGCAGAGAAACATTTGCTTTTATCCCAAAAGGAGTCGAAGAAGGTCGGACCAAATAGAGCAGTCGTATCATAAGCAGTGTCGTACCGAGCGTCCCAACAAAAAGAAGCATCCCAAGCAGTGTACTCCAGGGTGTTGCAAAGTAGCTTATATAATCTTTTACCATATACTTTGCTGCCATGCCACTGCTGTAGGGTACTGCTGCTAATGCAAGTGCAGGGATGAACAGTCCAAACCAGAGAGCGTACCTCTGTCGTCTGTTTGTGCCTCCAAGCATACCGACACCCAAAAACAGGGCTCCTTTGTTTAGTCCGTGATGCAACGCAAAAAAGGTGATGCCGACTACAATACTCTCCCAGTATTGAGGCAGATAGAACCCAAACCCTGTAAGCATTGTCATGATGCCCATTTGACTGATACTGGAGTAGGCCAAGAGCGTTTTTGGATTACGCTGCGTCACTCCTGCAATGACACCGTAAAATTGAGCCGCAATTCCCAAGACTATAAAACTCAGCGCCCAGTTTACGGAGAAGATTTCATCTAAAGGAAGAAAACGCAGCCATCCTAGAAGGCCGGCATTTATCATTGCACCGGAAAGAACTGCACTTGCAGGAGTAGGTGCAACGGGATGGGCAAGCGGTAACCATACATGTAAGCCGATGACACCTGCTTTTATGCCAAAAGCAACAAAAAGTAAAAAGATGATGAAGTTTTTATCCGGAGCGTTTGTTAGTCCGCTACGCAATGCTTCAAATGAAGTGGCATCAGAAATCTGTGCCAGTAATAAAAAAGCAACGAAGAGCATCACCTCTCCGATCACAACCAAAACTATATAAACCAAGCCTGCGTGAAAGGCTTCGTTGTCTCTGTTGAAAACAACAAGACCATAGGAGGCAAAGCTCATGAGTGTGAAAAAAAGATAAAAACTGAAAATATCCTGTGATACAATAAGCCCAAAATTTCCTGCCATTGCCAGCAGAAAAAAACTATAAAAAGAGACCTGTTTTTTTTCTTCTCGGAAATAGGCTTTTGTATAAAGAGCGGCAACAAGCCAAAGGAGTGAACTTCCGAGCAAGAAGAGTGAACCTGTAGTGTCGAGTCCGATCTGAACCCCCAGTATTAGCCACGGAAATTCCAAATGAAGTGTGTCAGGAGAGACAAACAAAGCAGCTAAAAGCGCGGGAAGTGCTGTCCATGGGAGAAGAGACAAAACTACGGCACGGATTTTTTTAACAGCAAGTACAGGTACTGACATCAAAGGCCAGAGTACACCAAACAGGAGCAAACTCTCCAGAAATTTTTCATACATTTTAAAAGAACTCCCACTGTGTAATGAGATGCACCCATGCCAAAGGACTCCACGGTGAGGCGGCAAAGAGACCAAAACAAAGAGAAAAAAATGCTGTAATGAGCGGTGGCCATAACAGACTGAGCTTTGTTTCTGCCTTTGAAAAATTATGTTCATCCGGCCAGGATTCAGGAGGTGCCAAAAACCATGCCCGGTAGAGGATAGGCAAAAAGTATCCCGCATTTAAAAGACTGCTTCCAGCAAGTATGAATATGACCCATTCCTGTCCACACTCCAAGGCACCGAGCCCAAGATACCATTTCGTAATAAATCCTGCAATGGGAGGTATGCCAATCATACCAAGTGCTCCGACAGTGAAAGAGACCATAGTCAAAGGCATACGCTTTGCGATACCGTTCATCTGACTGACATGATGCACACCAAGTGTTTCTGCAAAATTTCCTGCTCCAAAAAAGAGGGTGATTTTCATGACACCCTGATGGACTAAATGGATAACGCCTCCTGTAGTGGCTACAGGACCTACAAGCGCAATACCCAGAATAATATAGGAGACCTGGCTTATTGTAGAATAAGCCAGTCTTCGTTTGAGGTTATCCTGAAAAAGTGCTCTGAGCGAACCGTATATAATTGTGAACGAAGCTATAACAGCAAGAGGGGTTGTCAGACCAAGAAATGCCGCTGTTTCAAGACCGTATACCTCGTATACAACGCGTACAATTCCAAATGCTCCTGCCTTGACTACGGCTACAGCGTGCAAAAGGGCACTCACAGGTGCCGGTGCTACCATTGCTTTTGGCAACCATCCGTGAAGAGGAAAGAGTGCCGCTTTGACACCAAATCCTGCAATCAAAAGGATGAAAATCAAGACAAGAGCAAAGGAGTGTTCCTGCGTGAGTGTGGAAACAAAGCCTTTTGGTGTAAATTCAAGTGTGCCGCTCAGGGTGTAAAGCCATACTGTTCCCAAAAGCAATAAAGCGCCGCCTATGAGGGTGTATACAAGATAGGTGGCACCTGCAAGACGAGACTCTTCTGTACCTCTATGGATTATAAGAGGATAGGCCGAGAGTGTCAGAATCTCGTAAAAAAGCAAAAAGGTGATGAGGTTTCCAGATAAGGCTATGCCGATAGTAGCGGTAATACAGAGATTGAAAAATCCGAAAAAACGGCTGCTGTGTGCTGAACCCTCAAGGTAACCGATTGCATAGACAGTGGTGATAAACCATAAAACACTTGAAAGCCCTGTGAAGAAAAGCGCAAAAGGTCCGGCACGCAGGCTGATATCAAGGTTTTGAATCAGAGGCAGGCGTATTTCATAAGATTGGCCATAATAGACTCCGACAAACATCCATAGGACTAAGACAAGTGTTATGCAAATTCCCCAAAGATTCAAAAGTGTACGCACAGTATGCTGTTTTTCTGAAAGTCTAAAGATTACAAGCGCAGGTAAAAAAGAGCTCAGTACCACAAAAAGCGGTATATAGGTGTTTAAACTCATGGAGCTGCTCCGATAATGCCAAAGGGATTGCCGATATGTATCAGTGCAAGCAGAGGTGTTGCAAAAAATCCCAGTAAAATTGCCATGACTGCAAAAAACAAAGGCACAAGCTCCATAGAGAGAGGAA
Source organism: Sulfurimonas sp. SWIR-19 (assembly GCF_020410885.1). Lineage (GTDB taxonomy): Bacteria > Campylobacterota > Campylobacteria > Campylobacterales > Sulfurimonadaceae > Sulfurimonas > Sulfurimonas sediminis. The sequence goes on from NZ_CP084578.1 coordinate 546,767, forward strand.
CCTGTTTTGTTTTCTGTACTACAGCGGCTTTTGTAAATGTAAATCCTAAAACCTTGAAAATATATCCTGCAGCCAATAATCCGCCAAGAAGAATTACAAAAGTTATTCCCCAGCTGTTATTTTTGAGGGAGGCTTCAAGAAGGAACCATTTGCCTATAAATCCACCGCTGAGCGGTAAGCCGATGATACTTACCCCTGCCAAAGCAAAAGCAGCCGTGCTTAAAGGAAGTCTCTGTGCGATGCGATCAAGATCAATGATACGGTCATGCCCGTGAAAATGCAACAGATTTCCCGCTACAAGGAATAAGGCACTTTTTGCCAGTGCGTGTGAGAGCATGAGATATATGAGTGCACTCCATGCTATGGACATCCCTCCCAAAGCAAGAGAAAAAGCAATAAAAAGATAGCCTATCTGGGCTACTGTGGAGTAGGCTATGAGCAGTTTGAGCCGAGTTTGAACAAGTGCCAGAAGAGAGCCCCACAGAACAGCCACAGATCCAAGCAGGGCGAAGAATATTTCAAAATAAAAACTGTTCAGAGGAAGGAAAAGAGATAGCCATAAACGCAACTGTATATATATGGAAGCTTTAATGATAAGTGCCGACAAAATTGCACTGATGGGAGCCGGGGCACTTGCATGTGCAGGCGGAAGCCAAAAATGCAAAGGGAAAAGAGCACTTTTTAAAAGCAAACCGGCACTCATGAGACCCATGGCTGCCCAGGCAACAGGAACAGATTTTATTTTTGTTGCAAGCAGAGCCATATCGACACTCCCAAAACCATGATAGAGCAGGGCAACTCCCAAAAGATAAGCAAGCGAACCCAAAAGTGTTACCAATAGATAACGCATAGCTCCGATGAGTGCTTCTTTGGTATTGCTCAAAGCAGTCAAAGAAGCAGATGCCAGGCCTATAAGTTCCAAAGTCACATAAAAATTAAAGATATCCTGTGATAAAAAAAGAGCATTGAGCCCGGTTATCAAAAACAGCCATAGCGGCCAAAACCAAAGAGATTGTCTGTGTGTGAAATATTTTTTTGCATAGATACCTGCTCCCAAACCAATCAGAGCAGTAAGCCCCAGCATAACAAGGCTCAGACCATCTATGTAGAGGTTGATGCCCAAAGGCGCACCCCAGCCGCCGACAAGATGATAATAGGCACCGCCTTCAAGCAGTTTTACAGCAATACCAACGACAACAAAAAGGCTAAGAAGAAGTGTTGTGATGGCAACTGTCTGGTTGAATTTTGGTACAAGAAAAGAGAGTACTCCTCCAAAAATCGGCAATAAAATTAAAAAAACCTCCATTATTCTTTTTCCAGGTTTGAGAGTTCTGCTTTGCCTGTTTTTGCTGCAATTTTTATCATAAAAACCAGGGCCAGGGCTGTTGCTGAGATGGCAACTACTATTCCTGTGATGACCATGGCCTGCGGTACAGGGTCCTGTTGTGCGGATATACCGGGCAGAGAAAGAGAAACAAGGAGAAGAAAAACGCCGCTTCCCATGATATTTATTGCCAGAAGCTTTCGTAAAAGATGCGGCTGTAAAATGAGTGCATACAAACCTATACAAAAAAGTCCGATTCCGGTAAGCGGATACAAAAGCAAGGTGTTCAACTTTCCTCCTTTGAATGGGAGAAAACAGTAACAAAGAGATTAAAAAGTGTGACGCCTATAGAAACTGTTGCAGCCGCTTCAAGAAGAAAAATAAAAACAGAAGCCTGTGTTGGGGAAAACTCAAGAAGCGTATGAGAGAGCAGGAGGGTTCCTGCCGAGATCAGAAAAAAAACAAGTAAACTTATCGCTATAAGAAGGCGCACAAAGAAATGTTTCACAGACAAATCAAACTTCCATTCGCTTAAAAAAATTAAAATCCCAGTAGCACTTATAACAGAACCGGCCTGAAAAGCACCTCCTGGAGCATGTGCGCCTACCCATAAGAGGTAGGCAGCGAGCAAGAGCAGTATGGGCACTAGAATGCCTCCCAGCCTTTTGAGTACCGGACTGTGCAAAAGAGATTTTGCTTCTCTTTTTGAATGACTTAATGAGTAAACACCCAAAAGAGAGATAAACAAAACAGACATTTCCAGCAGGGTATCATAGGCACGAAAGTTCATAAGTACTGCTGTCACAGGATTGGAAACTCCACTGTTTTGTATCTGCAGATGCACTGTCCGGGCAAGCCCTTGTGCAGGGTGGGACATAGAGAGAACTGAGTAGGCCAGCCCTGTAAAAAGAAGCAGTGTCAAAATGAGAGTAACAAAACGGATCATCTCTATACGCTCCCTGTTTTAGTCTATATGCATTTTTTTGAGTTTGACCAGAGCACTCAGCAGCAAAGCTCCCGTAAGCCCGGCACCGATAACCACTTCAGCCATAGCCACATCATAGGCACCTAAGCGTCCCCATGCGACAGATATCAATAAGCCAAAAACAATAAAAAAGACAATGGCCTGAAACAGGTCTTTACATGTAAGTGTTTTGTAGGCAATGAAGAGTATGGCACCTGCAAGCAAAGTATCGAGCACCAATTTCATGAGTGTCAGCGTTTCCATATTTTTATTCCATTACGAAAGGCATTTTTTGCTATTAAATGGGAGACACCTGCTCCTGCCAAAAAAACCAAAAACCAGATAAGCAGCAGCTTCCCTGCCGCAAAGAGTGAATCTGCCTGAAAACAGAGTGCCGTCACTATGAAACCAACACCAATATTATCCGCCTTGGTTAAAGCATGCAGGCGAGTGTAGACATCAGGCAGTCGCAAAAGACCGACTGTTCCTGCTAAAAAGAAAACTGCTCCAAGCAAAAGAAACACTACAGAAACAAGATCAGTCATTTTCACTCCTGGTGTCTTTGTTTTTACTGCTGCTTTGAACAAAGGCTATTGCCGTGACAGCTGCGAGTGAGGCAAAGAGCAAGGCCACATTGCGTAAAGCGGCATTTTCATTGATCTGGGCAAGCAGAAGGAGTATGATAACGGTAATCGTCCCGAATAACTGTGATGCCAAAATACGGTCTTCATTCGTCGGACCATATACAAGACGCCATATTCCTGCAATCAGGTTTAAAAATAAAAAAATGACAAGAGTTATATAAAGAATATTCATCATTGCATGTCCCTATAATGTTATCGGAGTTCTAAATCCGGGAGGTTTGACTGCAAGAACAGAACAGTCTATCTGGTTGAGTATATCTTCCGCCGTATTTCCCATAATCACTCCTGCCAAACCGGTTCGCGCAACAGTACCCATGACAATCAAATCAATTTGTAGTTTTTGAACGAACCGGGGAATGATTTTATTTGCCTGGCCTCGTACGAGATGAATATTTGGCTGTAAAAACTCCAGCATATCGCCAACCTGTTTTTGTGCTGCATCATGCAGGAGTGCTTTTAGTTTTGTATGATGTGCATTTTGCATCTCTTCCACATACGCAATAACCTCAGAATCGGGCATCTTTACAAAGGCACCCTGCATAAGTGCTGCTTCTGGAGCATCCCATACATGCAGGATGTGCAGTTGGGCCAACTCACTGACAGCAAGAGAACTCGCCATTTGAAGAATCTGATGGTTTAGCTTCTCCTGGACATCCGCATTTTCTTTTGTTTCACTGTTGGTACCTACATCGACTGCAGCCAGAATATTGTTAAAAGAGGGAGAACTCTCTTTTTTGATAAACCAGATCGGACAGGGACATTTTCGCAAAAGATGCATATCATTGCTTCCAAACAGTCTGTGCATCCAGCTTGCATCTTCTGGCATCTTGATAACCAAATCATAATTATTTTGCAAAACATTGTAAATTATTTCATAATAAGGCGTTCCGAAAAATATTTTAATTGCAATATTGCATTGATCTGAAAAAGCGCGTGTCATCTCTTCAAGCTCTTTTTGTTTCTCTTTTTTTGCAAAGGGAAAACCGGACTGGGCATAGGGAAGAACACTTGCAACGGTGAGGTTTGCCTGGTTGTCCTGTGCCAGTTTAGAGGCCCGTTGCAAAATATTCTGACTTTCCTGCGCATTTTCAATCATGCAGAGTATGTTTTTAAATCGTTTCATGGACACTTCCTTGAGTCGCTGTTTTTTTAGAAAATATATTATGGATATACTCTTCAATCAATGCAAGCTCTTTTTTGATATTTTTTCCGATATCCAGTACATGAATCAACAGCAGATCATTTTTAATGTTTACTGAAAGTGTACCCGGAAGCAGGTTGAGTACATTGACGATCATATCCTGTTCTATTGGCTTGCGAATGTGTAACTTATACTCTACCAAACCAGGATTAATGGGAAGATCGGGATGAAAAACACGCAGCATTACATCCACGCCTCCAAGAAGAGAGCGGATGAGATAAAACGGAATAAACCTCAGCAGTGCAGTGAAGTTCCAAAAAACAGGGGGAAGAAGCACAAGGCTGATGCAAGCAGACAGTAAGACAGCAGGAATGCCAATCCAAAACGAAGCAGGATTCCCTTCTGTCAGAATTAACCAGATAACAAGAAATAAAAACACTCTTTTCAATAGAATATATTTCATACTGACCCCCTTGTATTATAACATTGTACACTCTTTTGCTGCTATTATAAAGTATTTCCTATCTCTTTACGCAGCTGCTCTTGTAAAAGAAGATATTCAAGAATATACCCTAAAAGCTTTTTTTTCGTTTGCAATGTGACCAGTTCTCTTTGGTTGACCATGAAAAGGTTGCTCAGTCCAAGCAGGTATTTTTTGGTTTCTGCCTGTTGCAGTTTTTCTACAAGAGTGACCTCTTTTTTGGAGTTTTGAATATTGGTAAAAATATTTTTGAGCGAATGAAGAGTCTGTGCTATTTGTGTTTTGATTGTGATTACTTTAATATTTCTATTGTTGTTTACCTGCTCTATTTTTTTTAAAATTTCTTTTGAACGGCCTTCATACGCTCTTCTTTGAAACGGGAAACTCATATCAAAAGAGAGTTTGAAACCGTTGTTGTACTTAAGGTCATGCACACCATAAAGGGAAACATTAAAGTTTGGATATTTCAGCAGCCTTGTATGCTGCTGCTCCATATCCATTCTTTTTGTTTCAAAAGAAAAAACTTTTAAGTCTGCACGATGCTCCAATGCCAGTGCAAATGCTCTCTCTTCGGTAAAGCTGTTTTGTATGACTTCAGGAAGCGGTGGCAGGGTATAGTGTCTTTCAAATGCCTCTCTTGTAATGGGCAGATATTGTAAAAACAGTTCCAGCGCATTTTGAAAACTGTTTTTGGCGGTGATGAGTCTCTGTTCTCTATTGATAATGTGCTGGTTGGCCTCAAGCAGAGTTATCTCAGCCAAAGCACCTGATTTGACTCTTTTTTCTATAATGCTTTTTCTTTTTTGTGCCACTTCAAGGAGCTCTTTTTCTGTTTTGTAAAGTGCTTGGGAATAGAGAGTTTTATAGTAGGCACTGAAAATTTCAAAACGCAAAAGCCGCAGATTGTCTTTTGAACGGTAACTCTGCTGTTGGGTATTGAGCCTTGCCGAGTAGAGATTGAGTTTGCGACTGTTCATGCCGTTAATGAGTGCGCTTACAGGAAGATTCACACCCAGCCTAAATTCACCGTTTTCTCCTGTTTTTATGTTGTTATATTCCTGAAGACCTGTAGCTTCTCTGTAGCCTCCGAGAAACTCTATGCCGTTTTCCAGAGGTGTCTGTATATTTATCTCCATAAAATCACCGTCTGTTACGGGGTAGCGTTTTTTGTCATATTTGAGGAGAAGTTTTGTATCAAAGGCGCCCTGAAAATATTTGATTTGTTCCCTGTAGATATACTCCCGGGCTTTTGTTTTGTATATAAAAGGGTTTTCCTGTGTCAAATAGTTTTCCAGAGTCTGTTTGGTAAAAAGTTCCTGTGCATATAAAAAAGTAACACCGCAAAGAAGCAAAAAGACTATTCTCATTTTTTCTGTGCTCCGGCAGGCGTTACCATTTTTGGAGGCAGCGCATTCATCAGTCTCCAGAGCTGGTACCATATAGGGACTGTGGCAAGTCGAACAAGGACTGTCGCCTGTGTGCCTATGCGTAAGTTGTTTCCCTTTGGCCAAGGTTCTTTTGTATCTTCACTGACAAGCGCATAAAAGAATCCTTTTTCGTGTGAGGTATTTTCCACTCTGTAAATATCACCACTGAATGTACCGAATTTAATGGCAGGCCATCCCGATATTTGCATTGTCGGCCAGCCGTAAAACATAATTCTGACAGGAAGTCCCTCTTTGACCAGAGGCATATTGAAATCAGATACCTTGATTCTTAAGATTTTTTCTTTTGTTTGCGGAGAAAAAAGTACAAGCTGTTCCCCTTTCTTGATATATTTGTTTTTATCATTTTGCAAAATTCTCATGACATAACCGTTTTTGGGAGCAAAAATATCACCGCTTCTGTACCTTGCCATTGTCACTTTGTTGTTTTGCAGTTTTTGTTCGATATTTTTCAGACTGTTTCTTGCATCGATGAGATTGTTTTCTATCCCTTTAATCAGATTTTTTCGGTTTCGTACAAACTTGATTTTTTCATTTTGTATGATAGAAAGCTGCTCTTTTTGGACTTCTATTGCCAAAATCCCCTGTTTTAATTCACTTTGTGCACGAACATATCTGTTTTGTGCCATTTCAAAATTTCTTTTTGATTCTATCCCGTCCTGATACAGAGAGTCTATTCTTTCAAAATTGAGTTTACTGATCTCATACGCTTTTTGCAGGGCGGTTTTGTTAAATTTCAGAGCATTGAGCTTGTTGCGTGCCTGCTCATATTTCTGTGTGTAGATAGTGGTTCCAGTTTTATAGGCTACCTGGAGGTTCTCTTTTTTTACCTGCAGGTTTGTGATTTTACCGAGTGTGTTTTTTGACTGGTTTTGGAGGCTTTTTTCTATTTTTTGCAATTTGCTCAAATACTCTTTGTCCAAATCAACCATTGTCAGGAGCTTGGTACCTTTGGTAACATACTGATTCTCTTTTACATAGATTTTACTGATAAATCCGTTTATAGGTGCGACGACAGGGTAATCTCTCTGCGTCGGGTCTTTGGCAAGTATAATTCCCTCTCCCTGAACAGTTTGCTGCCAGGGTAAAAAGAGCATAGCTATCAGGGTACCGATGATAATGGATGTGATAAGCCATATTTTTCTCACAAGAGGATTGAGATGTGTTTTTTCCAAAGAACGAAATTCAAAGTTATCCATTTTTGTGCTCACCCAGCAAAGTTGCAAGTTTGTCGACTTTGTAAAAGCCTTCAATCATATCATAAACATAATCTATCTGTTTGATAAAACTTTTTATCGCAGATGTCATGGAAACAACCACTATCTCTGCGGCAATAAATTCACCCACAGGAAGGACTCCGGTAATGACAAGATTGCCCCCTAAAATTAAAAAAGCACTGAAAATAGCACCTTCTGTAAAGAAAGTCAGAGAAAGCTGGCTGATAATGACCCGAAAACTTTTTACTCTGGCATCAATATATGCAGAGAGTTGGGAATCCAACTCTTTATAGGTCTCTTCGTCTACTCTTTCATCAAAAGGGATGTTTTGAATAAAATAGATACTGCTGTGTTTTGCATCAGAACGCTCTATTGCATACCTCGGCCCGTTTATACCCAGGACAACAATAATAAGTGCAAAAAAGACAAAAAAGAAAAATCCCAGTCCGAAAAGTATAGGATCAAACGCAAGCAGAAGCAGTAAACTTGCAATGATTTTTACAATCAAACCCGAACCGTCAAGGAGCAAAACCGGAAAAAACTTTTGAATTGCCCCTATGTCAAAAAAATAATTCATATATTTGTCTATCAGTTTTTTTGTCTCATAAGAAGATTTTTTGAAGTTTGTTGCCATTTGGGCAACTTTGATACTTGTCGTCAAAAAGATTTTTTGCTGAAATTTTTCAATAATATACTCTTTCATAATCTGCAAAGATGTCGTAAGTAAAAAAACAATAATAACTATAATAGCAAGAACAATAATGGAAATATCTGCATGGGCAAGAATACTGTTTATGATAAAAGAGGTTGTCAAAGGAATTGACAATACCAGTATCGCTTCAATGGTAGAGTAATACAGAAGATAAAAAATATTTTTTCTATCTTCTTTAAAAATATCTGTGATACCTTTTATAACGGTAGTTCTGATTTTCATTTTTTCATGCCTAGATGCTTATATTCTTAAATTATATAGAGAATAAGTAAACAGTATTTATATTCATTATCGTTTGCGCTGTCGAATCATTTTCTCAACACTAACTATAACATAAATCAGCACGCCGACTGCAAATATATTGAGCCAGTCGCTCAAACTGATTGGTGCAGTATGAAACATCTTGTTCATAACAGGCAAGTATGTCAGTGCAACAGAGGCACCTATCATACAAAAGATGCCTATCCAAATCCAGGGGTTCTTAAAAAGGCCCAGTTGAAATGCAGAAAAACGAAGCGAACGGGAATCAAGCAGATAAAAAGACTCTCCTACTGCAAAAACATTGACCGCTACAGTACGGGCTTCTTCCAGACTGGCTCCATGTGTAAGGGAGAATTCAAACAAGCCGAAAGAACCTCCAAGCAGCATGATGCCAACCAGAAAGATACGAATGAGCATCTCTTTTCTTAATATCGGGGCAGAAGGTGCATGCGGTGGTTTTTGCATCAAGCCGGGTTCCTGCGGCTCAAATGCCAGGGCCAGTCCAAGAAAAACCGCAGCTGTCATATTGATCCATAATGCCTGAACAGGAAGAATAGGGAGTGTAACATTGGCCAAAATAGCGACCATGATGACAAGTCCCTCTCCAAGGTTTGTAGCCAAAATAAAACCTATAAACTTTATAATGTTTTCCAGTACAGCCCGCCCCTCTTCAACTGCTGCTTCTATAGAAGCAAAATTGTCATCGGTCAGTACCATGTCCGCAGCTTCTTTGGCCACTTCTGTCCCTGTGATTCCCATAGCAATGCCTATGTCAGCTCTGCGAAGTGCCGGGGCATCATTGACACCGTCTCCTGTCATTGCAATAATTTCATTGTTTTTTTGCAATGCTTCGACAATACGGAGTTTTTGCTCCGGTGTGACTCTGGCAAAAACAGAAGCATTCCTGGAGGACGCAAGCATCTCTTTGTCTTTTAGGTGAGTGAGCTCGCTTCCTGTAATGACGGCACTTTTTTTATTTTTTGCAGCGTCTATCAGTCCCATTTGTCGGGCAATTGCGGTAGCCGTCAAGGCATGGTCTCCGGTAATCATTTTTACATTGATACCCGCTGTTTTACATGCTTTTATTGAAACTATCGCCTCTTCTCTTGGAGGGTCCATCATGCCTTGGAGTCCTAAAAATTCCAAATTTTGAGAGATGTTTTCATGCTCAAGTGTTACTGCCCGGTCTATGATGAGTCTGGCAAAGGCCAAGACTCTCAGTCCTTTTTCTGCCATAACCTCAACCTGCATGAAAACCTCATTTTTATTGAGAGGAACAGACTTGGCATTTGTATCCAAAAATGTGCTGCATCGTTGGGTAATGCTCTCTACAGAACCTTTGATATAGATGATATGTTTGTTTGTCTCTTTGTCAAAATGCAGTGTCGCCATATATTGATACTGTGATTCGAAAGGGATGGCATCTACTCTTGGCATATCACTTCTGAGTGCATCTGTGTCAAGAGCAGCTTTTTTTGCACAGACCAACAAGGCTCCCTCCGTAGGATCCCCTTCGATACTCCATGACTCTTCAATCTTTTTTAAGACAGAATCGTTACAGAGTACACCGGCTTTGAGGAGTTCTGAAAGAGTCTGGTTTTTTGCAGGATCATAGGTTTGCTCTTCTTGGCGTATCTCTCCGTTTGGTGCGTACCCAATGCCTGTTACTGCAAACTTTTCATTTGCGCAGTAGAGCTCCTGGACAGTCATTTCATTGCGTGTCAATGTGCCTGTTTTGTCTGAACAGATTGTTGTAGTGCTTCCCAGAGTTTCTACCGCAGGCAGATGGCGAATAATGGTATTTCTTTTTGCCATGCGTGCGACACCGATGGCTAGAATGATTGTCATGACAGCAGGCAGACCCTCCGGAATCATGGCAACACTCAATGCGATAGAGGCCATAAACAACTCCTCCCAGGAGTTCCCGTGCCACAAGCCTACAGCAAAAGTAACGGTAGCCAAAAAGAGAATGACCAGCAGTAAAAGATGGCTGAATTTGGATATTTTTCGTGTTAAAGGAGTGTCCAGGACGGTTGCATCATTGAGCAGTTTTGAAATATGACCTATTTCGGTCTCATCACCTGTTGCAACAACAATACCCACTCCCGTGCCATAGGTCACAAAAGTAGAGGAATAGAGCATATTGGTTCTGTCTGCAAGAGAAACTTCCTGCGGCAGTGTTGTGTTTGTTTTTGAAACGGGGAGGGACTCTCCTGTAAGCGCAGATTCGTCTATCTGCAGTTCACGGGATGCGAGAATCCGCATATCGGCAGGCACTTTGTCTCCGGACTGCAGCAATACGATATCGCCGACGACAAGTTCTTTTGCGTCAATCTGCTGCTTTTTCCCCGAACGCACAACAGTACTCATCGTAACCAAAGATTCTGACAAAGCGGCCAGGGCATTGAGCGCTTTGTTCTCTTGAACAAAGCCTATGATGGCATTAAGCAAAACAACACCGAAAATTACACCGGCATCAACATAGGCACCCAGATATATTTTTATGACAATAGCAGCCAGCAGGATATAGACCAGTGCCTGATTGAATTGACTCAAAAAACGCATAAGCGCAGATTTTGTCTTTTTGACACTTAAAAGATTCGGACCATATTTTTTATATCTGTTTTGTGCTTCATCTGCCCGAAGCCCCTCTTTTAAATCCGAGCTGAATATTTTCAGTATCTCCTGTTCGTTGAGAGTATGCCAGTGCTTTTTCATATCTAACCCTCTTTTATCTTAAAATCAGATAAATAATACTCTATTTAAGCTTAATGAAAAATGTGGGGGGTTTAAGTACTTATCGTAAGGGAATAGACCATTTTGCATAGTAGGCAATAAGTCTCAGTGTCAGTGCGGCAAAAAAGAGAATGGAAATATTTGTATATGTCGTTACATGTAAAACATGCAGGGCATATAAAATAATAGCGATAAGAATGGAAACAGTACCGTAAAAACCTGTTTTTAATACAAAAGGCACCTCATTGATAATCACATCACGTGCAATACCTCCTCCCACTGCGGTCAGAAAAGCCATAGCAACAATGCCTGTGAGATTGAAACCGCTTTGTATGGCAATCAGGGCTCCGGATATACTGAAAGAGACCAAGCCGATAGAGTCACTTAAAATGAAAAGAGCCCTGTTTTCTATGGAGTTGCGATGATGAAATTTAAAGAGAATCAAAAGAAGCAAAACAGAAATGACAATGAGGGCGGGATAGTTGTGTGAAAAAGTAAAAGGAATTTTTGCGACAGTGACATCTCTCATTATGCCTCCGCCAAGCGCTGTTAAAAAAGTTGCGACTAAAACACCGAGCAGATCAAGTTTGTTTCTGGTTGCCACAAAAAAACCACTCATGGAAAAAGCGATAATGCCTATGTATTCCGCTATTTCAAACACAGAGCAAGCCCTTCTACTATCGCCTCTTTTTCCAGGCTTTTGACTCTTGTCTCAAGAGAATCAACACTCTCACCGGGTTCTATCTGCAATGATTTTTGCAAAATGATTTTGCCCTCATCATAATTTTCATTGACTTCATGAATGGTGACACCGCTTGTTTTTTCTCTGTTTTTTATGACAGCTTCATGCACAAAGCGCCCATACATGCCCGCTCCGCCATATTTTGGCAGCAAAGAGGGATGTGAATTGATTATTGTAAAACCGGATGTCAGCTGAGGAGAAAGTTTTTTCATATAGCCCGAGAGAAACACACATTCACAGGCATACTCTTTGAGGAGCTCATAAATGGCTTTATCCGGGTCCGGGTCTGTTTTTGCATTGATGAGCTTACATGTAATTCCGTATTTTTTTGCTTTTTGCAAAACTTTTGCATCTGTATTGTTGGAAATGACCAAAGCAATGTTGAGCGATAAAGTTCCAGCATTGACAGCTTCCACAATGGCATCAAGACCGCTGCCGTTATGGGATGAAAGTATGGCTATATTTTTCATGTATTTACCTGATCTTGAGTGTAATCAATGCTAAAATATTTGAGAGAATGGCAATAATCCAAAAACGGACGATAATTTTGTTTTCCGCCCATTTTTTCATTTCAAAATGATGGTGAATCGGTGCCATCAAAAAGACCCGTTTTTTGCGCAGTTTGAAGCTGCCAACCTGTAATATGACGGAGAGTGTCTCTATAACAAAAATAGAACCAATCAGGAGCAGAAGTATCTCACTTTTACTGATAATCGCCAGATATCCCAAAAAAGCGCCTATTGTCAAAGAACCGCTGTCCCCCATAAAAACTTCGGCTGGATGGCAGTTGTACCATAAAAACCCTGTAAGCGCGCCTATGAGAGCACTGGCAATAATGGCTACTTCACTGACTTCAAAATGAGGCATGAGAAGATAAGCACTGATTTTTACATTGCCTATAATATAGATGATAATACTGAAAGTGGCGAGGGCAACGATGGAAGGCACTGTTGCCAGACCGTCGAGTCCGTCTGTCAGGTTGACTGCATTGGAAGTGGAAATAATGACCAAAACCCATAAAAGAACGGCAAATGCACCCATATCAAGAAGAGGTGTTTTTAAAAAAGGCACATACAAATCGGTGTTAAAATCAGCAAAGTAACATAAAAAACACGAAACTGCAAGGGCTGAAATGATTTGAAGCAGCAGTTTTGTTCTTGCTTTAAAGCCTGCAAGGTTTTCATTTTTTTTGATTTTTGCAAAATCATCCCAAAAGCCTATGAATGAAAAAAGCACAAGGGTAAGCAGTCCGGCTAAAGCATAGGCATTGTCAAGACGAACCGTTAGGAGTGTAGCAATGATGGTAGCCCCGATAAAGACAATGCCACCCATTGTCGGCGTTGAAACTTTCTCCTGATGTCTTTGTGGTGCCCACTCGTTAATAGGCTGCACACTGGATGTTTTTTGGGCCCAACGTATAAATTTTGGCATCAGATACAATGTAAGTGTTAAGGCAATAAAAAAAGCGATACCTGCACGGATAGTGATATAACCTAAAATGTTAATATCGAGAAACTGGTGTATAAAATATAGCAAATATTTGTCCTGATTAGAGTCTTGTTTAGAATTTAAAAGTGACATTATAGTATAATCACGCAAGAAAATTATTAATAGGAATAAAATTGAGTAAAAAAGCAATTTTAGTCATAACAGACGGCATTGGTTACTGTGAAAAAACAGAGCACAATGCATTTTATAATGCAAACAAACCTACATATGATAAACTTTTCAGTGAAGTGCCTCACTCGCTTATAGATACTTTTGGTCTGAGTGTCGGACTGCCGGAAGGTCAGATGGGCAATTCTGAAGTCGGACATATGAGTATAGGAAGCGGGCGTGTTTTGTATCAGGATCTGGTCAGGATTTCACTGGCACTCAAAGACGGTTCTTTGGAAAAAAACGAAACTTTACAGGAACTCTTTAAAAAATCTGACAGACTGCATCTTGTCGGACTGATGAGTGACGGCGGTGTGCATTCGCATATAGAACATTTTATGGGCTTGGCTGATATTGCGGCAAAAAACTCAAAAACGGTTTTTCTTCATTTGATTACGGATGGAAGAGATGTCTCACCTACTTCTGCACAGAAGTACCTTGAAGAGGTAAAAAAACATCTCAATGAAAATGTTCAAATTGCTTCCATATCCGGGCGTTTTTATGCAATGGACAGAGACAACCGCTGGGAGAGAATCAAACGGGCTTATGATGCGATAGTCAATGCCGAACCAAAAACGGATATGTCACCCGAAGCCTATATCGGGCACTCCTATTCTCTTGGTGAAACAGATGAATTTGTAGAACCGACGGCTTTTGAAGGGTATGACGGTATGCAAGAAGGTGACAGTGTGCTGACAATAAACTTTAGAAGTGACAGAATGAGAGAACTTGTAACGGCTATAGCCGATGAAAATTTTACAGAGTTTCAAAGGTCAGTAGAACATGTCAACCTGGCAACCATTACTGAATATGACAAAAGTTTTCCCTATCCTGTGATGTTTAGAAAAGATGTGCCGAAAAATACGCTTGCAGAAGTGATTGCCAATGCAGGTCTGCGGCAGTTGCATACGGCAGAAACAGAAAAATACGCACATGTCACTTTTTTCTTAAACGGCGGCATTGATGAACCCTATGAAAATGAAACCCGGGTACTCATTCCTTCTCCTGACGTAAAAACATATGACATGCAACCGCAAATGAGTGCAAAAGAAGTTGGCGAGGCTGTTTTGAAGGCAATGGATGCAGAGTATGACTTTATAGTGGTTAATTTTGCCAATGGAGACATGGTAGGACATACCGGTGATTTTGAAGCGGCAAAAAAAGCTGTTGAAGCAGTGGATGCGGAGTTGGGAAAAATTTATGAAAAAGCAAAAGAAAAAGAGTATGCCTTTGTACTGACAAGTGACCACGGTAACTGTGAAGAGATGAAAGATGAAACGGGTAATGTACTGACAAACCATACAGTTGGAAAAGTCTGGTGTTTTGTGGATGCACAAGGTGTAGAAAAAGTAAAATCAGGCGGGCTCAACAACATAGCCCCGACGGTTTTAAAACTCATGGATTTAGAAATTCCTAAAGAGATGGATAAGAGTTTAGTTTAAGTATAGCCGGCACTAAAGTACCGGTTCCATGGAGATGCCATTTTTTGGAACCCGTACTTCAGTGCGGGCTCTTTGCGTCTTACAAAAAAAATTAAAGGAAAATATAATGAAATTTAGCGGAAAAAATGTTTTAGTAACAGGTGCGAGTAGAGGAATCGGCGCAGAGATAGCAAAAACTTTAGCAGGTTTTGGTTTGAAAGTATGGGTAAACTACAGAAGCGGTGCAAAAGAAGCGGATGCGGTAAAAGAGGCAATCGAAGCAGAAGGCGGCAGTGCGGCGGTTATCGGGTTTGACGTAACCGATGAGGCGGCATTTATTGACGGAATAAAAACGATTGTTGATGCAGACGGAGAGCTTTCTTACCTTGTTAACAATGCAGGCATTACAAAAGACAAGCTGGCATTGCGTATGAAAACCCAAGATTTTATGGATGTAATCAATGCCAACCTGACCTCTGCATTTATCGGATGTCGGGAATCAATGAAAGTCATGCGAAAGAAAAAATTTGGTTCGGTTGTCAATATTGCTTCAATTGTAGGTGAAACAGGAAACGGCGGACAGACAAACTATGCAGCGAGCAAAGGCGGGGTTATTGCAATGACAAAAAGCTTTGCAATTGAAGCTGCGACAAGCGGTATACGATACAACACGATTACACCGGGATTTATCGCAACGGAAATGACAGAAGTGCTGAGTGATGAGGTGAAAAAAAGTTTTACGGACAAAATTCCTATGAACCGTTTCGGTGATGCAAAAGAGGTGGCAAATGCAACAGCTTTTTTACTTTCGGACTATGCAAGTTACATTACGGGTGAAACTTTAAAAGTTAACGGCGGAATGAACATGGCATAAATGTCCTCTAAGATATATATGCTATAATTACAGGATTTTAAACTTAAAAAACAGGAGCTATAATGGCACTTTTAGATGATATTAAAGAAGTAGTAGTTGAGCAGTTAAGCGTTAACCCAGATGAAGTAAAACCGGATTCAAAATTCGTAGAAGATTTAGGTGCAGATAGCCTTGATGTTGTAGAATTGGTAATGGCTCTTGAAGAAAAATTCGACATCGAAATTCCTGATGATGAAGCTGAGAAAATTCAAACTGTTCAAGATGTTGTAAACTATATCGAAAACAAGTAGTCAGTTTTTTAATTTTCAAAGAGGTTTTTCATCTCTTTGAAAGCAAATATTTTTAATAGTTAATTTTTTTATTGATTTTTAAAAGTATTTTATTATTTTATGGAGAATATTCAATGAAAAGAGTGGTAGTTACAGGTCTGGGAATGATAAATTCAGTAGGTCACGATAAAGAGAGTTCTTTTAAAGCTATATGTGATGGTGAATGTGGAATTGACATTATTACTATATTTGACCCTGAAAAATTCAGCGTAAAAATTGCGGGAGAGGTTAAAGACTTTGATCCTGCTACGGTGATGCCTCCCAAAGAAGTAAAAAAAGCAGACAGATTTATTCACCTTGGACTCAAAGCTGCCAAAGAAGCGATGGAAGATGCTGCACTTTCTGAAGATACAGATATGGAAAGATTCGGAATCAGTGCAGGTTCGGGAATCGGCGGGCTTCCTTCCATCGAAAAAAGCTCTGTTATTTTAGAAACGCGCGGACCAAGAAGAATTTCTCCGTTTTTCATTCCTGGTGCACTTGTAAATATGCTGGGAGGATTTGTTTCTATAGAACACGGAACAAAGGGACCAAATCTTTCAAGTGTAACGGCCTGTGCGGCAGGGACACATGCAATCAGTGAAGCCGTAAAAACTATCATATGCGGTGGCGCTGATAAAATGCTGGTTGTTTCGGCAGAATCAGCTATAACAGGTGTGGGTGTTGGTGGATTTGCCGCGATGAAAGCACTCTCAACGAGAAATGATGATCCTAAGCATGCATCCCGTCCTTTTGATGCAAATCGTGACGGTTTTGTTATGGGAGAGGGCGCTGCGGCACTTGTTTTGGAAACATATGAAGATGCAGTTGCACGTGGTGCAAAAATATACGGTGAAATTATCGGTTTTGGTGAAAGCGGTGATGCAAATCACATTACAACACCATCATTAGACGGTCCTGCCCGTGCGATGAAAGCTGCCTATAAAATGGCAGGTGAACCAAAAATTGACTATGTGAATGCACATGGAACCAGTACACCGGTAAATGATAAAAATGAAACAGCAGCGCTGAAAGATCTTTTGGGCGGAAAAGAGAACTGTCCTCCGATGAGCTCCATCAAAGGACAGATCGGTCACTGCCTCGGTGCAGCAGGCGGTATAGAGGCTGTTGCATGTTTGATGGCGATGCGAGACGGTATCATTCCTCCGACAATCAACTATGAAACACCTGATGAAAACTGTGACTTGGATTATGTTACGGAAGGTGCAAGAAAAGCAGATTTAAACATTGTTATGAGTAACTCATTTGGTTTTGGCGGAACAAACGGCGTTCTTATATTCAAAAAAATCTAATTGACAAGGATTTAATTTGGCTACATACTTAGACTTTGAATATAAAATAAAAGCTATTCAAGAAGATATAATCTCTGCACAGGTTCGTCATGATCAAGGCGCAGTTGACGAGTTAAAAAAGAAACTAGACAAAGAAGTTACAAAGATTTACAAAAATCTTTCTGATTTTCAAAAGCTTCAACTGGCACGCCATCTTGATCGTCCTTATGCACTTGATTATATTAATCTTATTATGAAAGATAAGTATGAAATACACGGAGACAGACATTTTCGTGATGATGCCGCTATTCTTTGTTATATTGGGTATATTGACAATCAAAAAGTCATGGTTATCGGCGAGCAAAAAGGGCGTGGAACAAAAAACAAGCTAAAGCGAAATTTTGGTATGCCGCATCCTGAAGGCTACAGAAAAGCACTCCGTGCCGCTAAATTAGCCGAAAAATTCAATATTCCGCTACTTATGCTTGTAGACACACCGGGTGCCTATCCTGGTATTGGGGCAGAAGAGCGGAACCAGAGTGAGGCAATTGCCAGAAATCTGCTCGAACTTGCAGAGTTGAAAATTCCTACGGTTTCTGTTGTTATAGGCGAGGGTGGATCAGGTGGTGCTCTTGCCATCGGTGTTGCCGATAAATTTGCAATGATGCGTTATTCTATCTTCAGTGTTATTTCACCTGAAGGGTGTGCAGCAATTCTTTGGAATGATCCTAAAAAAGTAGAAACTGCCACAAATGCACTTAAAATTACCAGTGCAGATTTAAAAGACCTGGATTTGATTGATGACATCATAGATGAGCCTTTAATCGGAGCACACAGGGAAAAAGAAAAAGCAGCGCAGGTTCTTAAAGAGTACTTTTTAGAAAAAGTGGACGAATTAAAAGCCATGAGCGAAGAGGAGCGTATGGCAGCACGTTATGCAAAACTCACAAAACCGGGTGCTTTTAAAGAGTAGCCTTACTGCTCTTTTTTTAATTCTAAAAGAGGATCAAATTTCGGGCGTTTGAGCCTTGGCGCCTCTTTTGAAAACTGTATCAAATCTTCTACTGTTTTTATATTCTCATCTAAATTTTCTAAACTCAATAAAAACAATCCGTAAGTTGTAAGCACATCACTCATTGCTCTATGGTGTCTGGCATTTGGGTTAAGTTTGAGCGTTTCATTGAGATACGAAAGTGCATACCTGTAAGAGACAATAGTCCTTTCAGCCAAGGCAAGAGAACAGAGACTTCTGTTTAACAGTGGTTCCAAGCCGATTTTTTGCAGGCTTTTTGATATAAAACTGTAATCAAACTTGACATCATGGGCAACAAACACGGCATTGCCCAAAAAGAGTTTAAATCGTTGCAGAACATCTTTGAGCTGAGGCGCATTTGTTGTATCATCGGCAGCTATGCCTGTAATCTCTGTGATATGAGGATTGATCTCTTTGGTATGAACCAAAGATTCAAATCTGTCTATTATCAATCCGTTTTTTACTTTGACAGCGGCAATTTCGATAATCTGGTGTTTTTCTATTTTTGAACCGTTTGTTTCGATATCAACGATACAGAATTCTGCCTGATTGATGGGAATAAATTTTGTATCAAAATAGTAATATCCCTGGTGTTTGATTACATGTAAACCCTGTGCTTTCCAGAGTTCTATAGAGAGTTCAAGTTCTTCGTTGAGTTGCTCTTTGAGTGTTTTTAATGAGAGTCCGCGTGAAGAGAGTCGTGAAATGCTTTTGGCATCAAGATTGAAATTATCAGTGAGCATTGTGTATAAACTCTCTTACTTTAGCGGCATCTTTTTTCCCGTGTGATATTTCTACACCGCTGCTGACATCAAAAGCGTAAAAACCATATTTTTTCAGAGCCTGGATGTTGTCGGGAGTTAAGCCGCCAGCAAGAATAATTTTGGAACACTCAACTCCCTCAAACCATTCTGCATTGAGCTGTTTCCCTGCACCGCCGTATGCTTCGCAGTAGGCATCAACAAGTCTGTACTCATCAGCATATTGGAATACATCTTCTTTTTTCTGTGCCCGTATAACTTTGATGTGAGGGATTTTAAGTGCCTCATAGAATGCTGCGTCTGCTTCAAAATGAATCTGGGCAAGTGTCGCGCCAACCTCTTTACATGTAGCATTGACTGTCTGTGCATCGACATTGACAAAGAGTGCTACTTTTTCAACAAAAGGAGGAAGTTTTTGTATAATATTTTTTGCTTTTTCTCGCGTAAGAAAGCGTGGAGATTTTTCATAAAATACAAATCCGAGTGCATCGGCTCCGGCATCAATAGCAACCATTGCATCTTCATAAGAGGTAATACCGCAGATTTTTGTACGCATTATATCTGAAGACTCTTTATCGCTTGGGCTCTGTCTTCGTGCTTAAAAACATAGCTACCGGCAACGACAACATCAACGCCGGCTTCTTTGAGGGCACGGATGTTTTTGTCACTTACCCCGCCGTCAACCTGGATAAGACATTCGGGATTGAGTCTTTTTCTCATAGCATCAAGCTTTTTTGCCTTTGGAAGGACAGAATCTATAAAACTCTGTCCGCCAAAACCAGGATTAACACTCATTAAAAGTACCATATCCAAATCACCAAGAAGGTATTCCAACTCTTCGGGGATAGTGTTTGGATTGAGGACAATGCAGGGTTTGATGCCAAGAGAACGGATTTTTTGTATGAGCCTGTGCGGGTGTTTCTCCTCTTCTATATGAAAAGAGATATATTTGGGCTGCAGAGGTGCAAAAAGCTCTACAAAAAAGGTGTTGTTTTGAACCATAAGATGAATATCCAGGGGTTTTGTAGCAGCTTTGGCTATTGCCGAAACCACAACCGGTCCTATCGTCAGATTGGGTACAAAATGCCCGTCCATGACATCTACATGTACCAGATCACATCCCGCTTCACATATTTCCTGTACATCACGTGCCAAATTTCCAAAGTCTGCCGAGAGAACGCTAGGGGCTACTTGCATATTCTTCCTTTAAATTATTGTGGAATTATAAACCAGAGTAGCTTTTATCTTGTTAAGAAAAATAAAAATTTGTCATTATCAAAGGATAAATCAACCTGAACACCTTTTTTCCCTTTGGCAACTTCTAGCAGTCCGTCAACATCATGGTAGGTTCTAGGAAGGGTGATATCCACACTGATATGCTCATCAGCCAAAAGTGTTTTTACCTTTCCTCCGACAATATTGACAAGTTCTGCCAAAGTGTCAAGGATCAACTCTTTGTCATCTGTGTTTTCTCCTATAAGCAGTTCGCAGGCTTTTTTCGCTATGCCAAGCGGAAAAACAAGCATAACCATGCCGTCAATGTCTCCGTAAAATCCGATAGAACTCGCTATTTTTCCATCTTTGTCAGTAATTTCAATTTTGTCTACTTTTGCTGCATCTTTGATAGCTTTTGAATTTGTCATCATCTCTATAGTGGCTACAGTCGCATCAATAAATCTTGGCAGTTCTGTCACCAGTACTTTGTTAAGTGCGCGTTTGTTTTTTGTCGCAGCTGCACTGCTGGCACCCAGTTCGTCCAAAAGTTCTTTGTTTTGCAAAATATCATCCATCTGTTCAAAAAACATGATACCGGCATCTTCAAGCGTCTCTTTGAAAGAGAGAGGAGTTTTCTCAAAAGACATACCTACAAAACATATGGTGGCATTGTATTCGGCAGAAGAGGATGCAAGCTTTGAGAAAAAATTAAGAGCATGAATGTTCATGCTGACAACTCTGTAGGCATCAAAAATAAAAAGTCTAAAACCGACATGCAGGGAGTTGTTGTGATAGGCTATATTAAAAGTATTGCCTATTTCCGCATCCAAAAATGAAGAGACACTGTATATGATGGCATTGCCTGTGACCCTTGTTGCAACTTTCTGCCCCATTTGCCCGAGATATGTGTCTTCTATGATGACATCATAGGCATTTTCTACTTTTGCTTTTTGCAAAAACTCTTCTTTTGTCTGTGCAACTATTGGGTTGTGTCCATTGTTGTGCAACTCTATCGCCAAGGCTGCTCTTTGTGATTTGTCTTCACTGTACAGGAGTATATTTTTATTTTTTTCTTTGAATCCGTCTGCAAACAGAGAAGCGATTTGCTGGGTTTTAAAGAGGGAGAAATTTAAATCGCCATCATAAAATTTTTTAAAAGCATCGTATTTCTTTTTGTCATAATCACAAAAACCGACGATGATATGGTTTTTGCTTCTGACTTTTTGAAACATTTTTACAAAGGTGTCCAGACCGTTTCTGTTGAAGAAAATAACTTTTTTTAGTGATACAAGAATCATCGAAGCATTGCTTTTGAGTGTGGCATCTATATCTTCTATGCTCAGAAATGAACTTCCTGAGGAACCGTCGAGGAATCCCTGAGGGTGAAATACCCCGATCCCTTCTCTTATTACCGCTCTCATGAAATCTCCATCAGTGTTGAAAAGTCATCATAAATGTCGCTGACATAATCAATTTGAAAGTCAATAAAATCATTTAATCCGGCTTCAATAAAAACAGGTTTTGACAGGGTGTAAAAGAGTAGCAGATGCATCCATTTTCCAAGTTTGTTGTTTGTTTCATTCTGAGACGGTTTGATGCCGGAAGATGCCTGAATAATGTCGGCAATATTTTGGGGCATTTCCCATTTTTGAGAAATTCTTTCGCATATATCAAACAGGTCCATATTGCAGAGCCTTTGCAATATGGTGTTGAGATCAATCTCATCTACACTTCTGAGAAGCTGCACATCTTCAATTTTCTCACAAAAGAGTGCTTCAGATACTATGATACTTGCAGGGAGTAAAGCAACAGCACTCTGGAGATTTTTATCTTCTATCTGCAGATGGGCGGTGATTTTGTGCCAGTCAACAGAGAGTCTGGCCTGTAAATCATAAAAAGAAGATTTGTTCAGTTTGAAGAGTTTCCATTTTGCGGGAGAAAGCAAAGAGATCATATAGTTGTAAGCTGCCTGCTGTGATCTTGATACTCCAAGTATGCCGAAAATCTGAGAAATATTTGTGACTTCATTTTTAAATCCGTACAAAGGTTTATTCACCAGCTCTTTCAAATAAGCATTGAGTGCAGGATCATTCTGTGCCACTTTTGCCGCCTGTACCAGATCACCCTGATCTAGTAAAGCGAGCGTCTGCTTTAAAATCTTTGGCGATGGCGGTATTTTTTCTATGAATGCGTCTATCTGTTGTAATGTAATCAAATTTTACTGCTTTATGTTGGATAATGTACATTTTAACGAGATTAAGATAAAATTCAAATAAAGTATAGAAAGTATATTCTCAAAAAAACAAAACAGGCTTAAGTTGCAGTTTTGCTTTTGTTTGCTATAATTCGCAACTTTAAAATATCATTCAAGGATACTCAAATGGCAAGAAGATGTGCTATTAGCGGCAAAGGCCCTATGAGTGGGAACAATGTTTCTCATGCAAAAAACAGAACAAAGCGTCGTTTTTTATTAAACCTAAGAACAGTTCGTATTACATTAGAAGACGGTACAACGAAGAAGATTAAGATTTCTGCAAGAGAATTACGCACACTTAAGAAAAATTCGTAGACTATAGGAATCAGTTTTGAATCTTTTACCAAGGATTCGTAAGTTCCTAAATTGGGAGAGCCCTCCCAAACCTGATCCCAAGCTTCTTCCTGAAGTTTATTCCCACCTCAAAGCTTTTCGTCTCCCTTTAATTTTAACAGTATTTGTAATGTTAATAGGAACATCCGGATATGTTCTTATAGATGATTTTACAATAATGGATGCAATTTATCAGACAGCCATTACTTTTACTACTGTTGGTTTTGGGGAAATTGCTCCAATATCAAACGCAGGAAGAATTTTTACTATCAATTTGATTATTGCAGGGTTTGCAGTATTTTCAAGTGCTATAGGTATTTTGGTTTCAGAACTGAACAAGGGGCATATTGTTGCCATAATGAAGGAGAGAAGAATGCTGTACAAAATAGCAAGACTTAAGAAGCATTTTGTTGTGTGCTATCATAATGACTATACAATAGAAGTAACAAAACAGTTGCGAAAAAACCATATTCCTTTTATTGTGATTGATCCAAGGCCTGAAATCCACGAATGGGCAATAGAGCATAAATATCCGCATTTTTTGCAGGCACAGCCTCATGCTGAGCTCTCAATGCTCAAAGCACATCTCTCTTCTGCAAAAGGTCTGATTACTTTGTCAAGTTCCATTGCTGACAATATTGCACTGATTGCTTCGGTGCGGCTTTTTGAAAAAGAACATTTTTTGCCTCGTCCCTATTATGTGATATCCTCAGCAGAAACCATGAGTGATGTGGAAAAGCTGAAAAAACTTGGAGCAGACACTGTCGTCTCTCCGACAAAACTCACAGCGCAGAGAGTCTCTGCCATGGCAGCCCGCCCCGATATGGAAAATCTGCTTGAAGAATTTTTATATAAAAGTGACAATCCTCTGGATATGCAGGAAATTACTGTACCGCGTTACAGCTGGGCGGTTTTGAAAAAACTCAAAGAGACGCACATCCGGGAAATTGCAAACACATCCGTTGTAGGGATTACCAGAAAAGACGGAAAGCTGATCGGCATGCCAAAGGGAGATACCTTGGTGACAAGTGAATCGAAACTGCTAGTGATAGGCACACAAGAAGGCATTAAAATAACAAAAGATTTGATTTCAAAAAGAGTCAAACCTAAGGAGTTGAAGTTTGTATAAGTTGATAAAAGTTGATGGTGGGGTTTGTACGGCAGAAGGTTTTTATGCGGATGGCATCAGTGCAGGCTTAAAACCGAACAATGCAAAAGATATGGCTTTTGTTTACAGTGATACCCTGTGTGAAATAGCGACAGCATTTACAACAAACAAAATGACGGCAGCACCGATACGCCACTTTAAAGCAAAAGGTGAGTTTCAGACAAATTTCGTACTTATAAATGCTAAAAATGCCAATGCTATGACTGGAAAAGCAGGTATTGAAGATATTGAAGAAATTTTAGCCACCTTGCCGGAGGAAGCGCACAACCCTGTAATGAGTTCAACAGGTGTTATCGGTGTAAGACTGCCAAAAGAGAAAATTATAGCCGGTGCCAGACTTTTTGATTTGAAAAAACGAAACGCCAATGCGGCGGCGGCAGCGATTATGACAACCGATACTTTTTCAAAACAGATTGCATACAGAGTTGAGCTTGAAGACGGTAGTTGTTTCCATATAGGGGCAATGGCAAAGGGAGCAGGAATGATTAATCCCGCTATGGCTACAATGCTCTGTTTTATCACAACTGATGCGAAAGTTGACAAAAATGAAATGCAAAATATTTTAAATGACAATGTAAAAACAACTTTTAATGCCGCAAGTGTTGACGGAGATACATCCACAAATGATACAGTCATGTTGCTCAGCAATGCAAAAAGTAAAGTCTACCACAAGGAAGCATTCACAGAAACTCTTTATAAAATTATGCGTTTTTTGGCCCGTGAAATGGTAAGAGACGGAGAGGGTGCGACAAAACTTGTAAGCTATGAAGTGAGTGGGGCAAAAGATGATGTGGAGGCAGAGATCGTGGCCAAAGCACTGACCAACTCTTTACTTGTCAAAACGGCACTCTACGGAGAAGACCCAAACTGGGGGAGAATCGCCTCAACAGTCGGTGCAAGCGGTGCAGAAGCTTATGAAGAGAGTTTAAAAATTTCTTTTGAGGATGTCTGTGTGTATGACAGAGGTGAACTTCATTTTGATGCAGTGATGGAACAAAAAGCCGGTGAAGTTATGAAAAGAGACTCATTTACAATTTATTGTGATTTAGGGATAGGCGACGGAAAATTCACAGCTTTTGGCTGTGATCTTGGGTATGAGTATGTCAAAATAAATGCGGACTATCGAACATAATCCTCTTTAAACTCAACATATCGAGAGGCTGAGGCATAGAGTTCTTTTATCTCATCATCATTTAATGCTCTGACAACTTTTGCAGGGCTTCCCATGATGAGCGAGCGGGGTGGAAAAACTTTGTTTTTTGTCACAAGTGAACCTGCTCCGACTATGCTCTCTTTGCCAATAACCGCACCGTCCAATATGGTAGCACTCATGCCGATGAGGCAGGCTTTTTCTATGGTGCATCCGTGAAGCATGACACGATGTCCTATGGTTACATCATCTCCGATAACAGTGGGATTACCGTCACTCTTGTCCTCTTTTTTGTAATGCGTTACATGTATCATGCTCAAATCCTGAATATTGACACGATTGCCGATTTTTATGTAATGCACATCACCGCGAACGACACAGCCAAACCAGATAGAACAATCCTCTCCGCAGGTGACATCCCCTATGACATCAGCAGAAGGCGCTATCCAGCTTTTTGCTCCTATAGAGGGAGTGATATTTTTGTATACATGTAACATAAGGCGTGTTCCTTTAACTTTCTATGAAGAGACGGTTCACCAGTTGTTGCACATAGGTAGAGGTCTCTTTTTTGGTTGCTTTTGCAATACGGTTGACATAGTCTTCAAGAAGTTTGTGGTTGTTGATAATTTTTTGCCCCTCTTTGGGTTTGATTTTTATATAGGATCCGTCACTTTGCAGTTCATGTGCAAGTGCATTGTCGGAGCATTGCAGTTTGAGAATCTGTATAATTTTCTTTTTGGCATCTTCATCTTTGATAGCAGTTAAAAGCTCTATACGCCGCACAAGATTTCGAGGCATCCAGTCTGCACTTGAGATATAGACTTTTGATGCATCATTTTTAAAATAAAAAGTACGGGCATGCTCGAGATATTTTCCCAAAATGGAAACAACTCTGATATTTTCACTTACATCTTTGATACCTGGCTTCAAACAGCAGATACCACGTACAATAAGCTCAATTTTTACACCGGCTATCGAAGCCTTATACAGTGCTCTGATGACATCATCGTCAACAAGTGAGTTTATCTTTGCAATGATGTGCCCGTTTTTCCCCTGTCTTGTTTCATTGTGAATGAGGGAGAGGAGTTTGGGTTTGATTTGTGAAGGAGACATATACAACTCATTGAGTTTTCCTTTTTTGCTGAAACCTGTCAAAAAATGGAAAAAGCGTGTTAAGTCATTGGTGATTGTGTCTTTGCTGGTCATATAGCTCATATCAGTATATATTTTTGCAGTGGAAGGGTTATAGTTTCCTGTGCCCAAATGGGCATACTGTTTGAGTTTTCCGTTTTTTCTTCTTGTAATCAAAGCGGCTTTTGCATGGACCTTAAAACCCTGAATACCGTAAATAACATGGGCTCCTGATTTCTCAAGCGCTTTTGCCCAGATAAGATTGTTTTCTTCATCAAAACGTGCTTTGAGTTCAACCATGACTGTGACCTGTTTTCCCGATTCGCTGGCATCCATCAAAGATTTGACGATAGGTGATTTTGTCCCTGAACGGTAGAGTGTCATTTTTATAGAGACAACATCAGGATCTTTTGCCGCATACTGAATGAGATTTACCACAGGATCAAAGCTTTGATACGGATGATACATCAAGACATCCTGCTTTTCCAAGATAGAGAAAATATCTTCATTGTTTTCAAAAGGCGGCAGGTTTTTTGGCTGAAAGGCCGGTGCCAAAAGATGTGCAAAATTTTTGTTGGATACTATCTGCCAAAGACTTGAAAGATTTAAAAAAGTATGGTATCTGTAAATGTCATCTCTATAGATATGTGCATGACGGTTAAAAAAGTTAATGATTTCATCATCGGCATTGGAACCGACTTCGAGGCGGACCATTTCTCCTTTACGGCGAAGTTTTAATCCCTCTTCAAGAATCTCCATAAAGTCATCAGCTTCCTCTTCTTCTATGGCAATATCAGCATTTCTTGTCACGCGAAAAGGGGCATATTTGATAAGTGCATAGCCTGGGAACAGTTCGTCAACATGTTTTTCCACAACACTTTCTATAGGCACATAGGTTCCGTTTCCAAGCTCTACAAATCTGTTTAAAACACGGGGAACACGTATAATTCCAAAGCGTTCTATGTTTTCGTTGTCCATATCGCGAAGTTTTACGATAAGTCCGAAACTCAGGTTGTTAAGGTGTGGAAAAGGGTGTGTGGCATCTATGGCAATGGGAATAATTACCGGGTAGATATTTTCATTGAAATACTGGTTGAGTTTGTGTTTGTCCTGATTGTTCACTTCATCATATGTTTTTACACTGATACCATGAGGCTCAAGTTTTTTAAATATTTCACTTCTGCAGTGCTCGACAACCTGTTGTTCCTGGTGCAGATAGTTTCTGATTTCACGAAGCTGCTGCAATGGGGTAAGTCTGTCAGCCCCTGAGACGATAATGCCCGCAGCAAAAAGTTTTTTTAAACCTGCCACGCGAATCATATAGAACTCATCCAGATTTGTCCCGTAAATGGCAAGAAATTTGAGACGTTCAAGCAGAGGCAAAGATTCATCCTGCGCCTGTTTGAGGACTCTTGTATTAAACTGTAACCATGAAAGCTCACGGTTTAAATAAAGATTGGGGTTTTTAAGATTTAGCATGTTTTTTCACTTTCTATAATTGTTTTTTTCTTTATTATAGCAAAGAAATTATTACTATTTGATTACACCTGTGCCACTCATGTTGGCTGCGTGGTAAATTGTCACACCGTTTTTTCGGGCATAGTACTCTAAAAGCAACTTCTGCAGTGTCGGCTCAACAGAAGGGGTAAACCATGCATTGTTGCTTATGGCAATCATATACTTTACATCACCTTGATAGAGCTCTTTACATGTAGCCTCATAACAGATGGCATTTCTGAATCTGATACCTTTTATGACAAAGTCTGTCGGTTTTTTTGCCGTGACAAAATCACTTGATCCTTGAAAAAAAGTATCGTTGATGAACTTTTGTGCAAATTTTGGCAGAGGAATATACTCGCCAAAAGGAACCAGAATGAGTTTTTTGGCAAGGCTGTATTTTCCTTTGTCAAACATATAGGTGACATTGTAGTTGCGATTGTTTTCACGCATCAGTGCACCGGCTATGACCGTGATTTTTTCAGAAGCTTTGCGAAGTTCCTGTATCAGTTTCGGCATTTCATTCATAAAAAGAGGAAAGACAGATTCCGGGAAGATGACAACATCATAGCCTTCTGCCTGCGCCTGATGAATTTTTTCAAAAATCATGGAAACGGTAGGGTAGAGGCTGCTTCTCTCCCATTTGACACTTTGGGGAATTTCTGTTTGTACCAGCTTTATCTTCAGGGGTGCGTCCTGTTGTTGCGGGTAGCCGTAATTATAGGCAAAAACGAGAAGCAGAAGCGGCAGGTATCTGTATTTTTTGTTTTTTATCAGCCAGGGCAGGGAGAGGGCAAGCAAAACGGCTGCCAACTGATACTTGTAAACACCTATATAACTGTTGACAAACAAGAGCTCAATTTTCATCCAGTTCCAGCCAAGCGGTTCAAAAAAGCTGAGCCCAAAAAGCAGTAGGGCCCGTATATAGGGTTTGTCTGTAAAGGCGAGGGGTGCAAAAAAGAGAAGGTAGAGAATGCCGAAGCCGAGAGTAACAAAAGGCTCCATATAACCGACACCCTGATATTTAAAACTAAAGCCAATCCAGTAAAACCAAAAGAGTCCTATAAAAAACCCGCTAAAAAGAACCGTTTTTTTAGGAATACTTAAAAGCAGTGCAATGGCGCCAAGTCCAAAAAGGGTATTGAGAAATTTATTTTCAATGCCAAAATATTCCAAATAGATAAAAGCACTGAAAAGTGCAGCCGTAATAATTGCGAGTAAAATATTTTTTGTTAATGAATTCATTTTGAAATTGTACTGAATTTAAGAGCTTATTAGTATATTTCTTGTATAATCGCTGCAATTTTATAAGACAAGGAAGCACAAGATATGGAAATTATCTCCCAACTACTACCGTTTGTATTTTTAATTGCAATTATGTATTTCGTAATTATTCGCCCACAGCAAAAAGAGGCCAAAGCTAAAAAAGAGATGATTGAATCTCTTAAAAAAGGTGACAAAGTCATCACTAACGGCGGTTTTATCGTTGTTGTGCATAAAGTTGAAGATAACTTTCTGACTGTAAAACTCAATGATGATACACTCGTAAAAATTACAAAAGATTCCATTGCAAAGAAGTTCGAGGATGAAGCTTAATTATCGCATAGTCATCTTTGCTCTGGCAATAGTGTTTGGAATTGTATTTTCTCTCCCATCACTTTTACAGACCCAAAGCGGCAAAAAAATAACCTTAGGCCTTGATTTACAGGGTGGTCTGCATATGCTGCTCGGTGTAAAAACCGAGGAAGCGACAAAATCACGTATAAAATCAATAGCGGCAAGTATCAAACACTTTGCGGAGCGTAACGATATTTTAATAGACGGACTGACTTTTGATGACAAAAGTGTCAAGTTTGAAGTTTTGGATTCTGATGAAATTAAAAACTTTGATACATTTTTGTCAAAACTTGAAGGGGTGCAGGTACTCCACAACGGTTCAATTGTTACAATCAGTTTGACCCCTAAAGAAATTGAAAAAACAAAACAGCAGGCAGTTTCTCAGGCAATAGAAACAATCAGAAACAGGCTGGACCAGTTTGGACTCTCTGAGCCTGTTGTCGCCCGTCAGGGAAAAGACAAGATCCTTGTAGAACTTGCGGGGATTAAAACGCCACAGGAAGAACAGCGTGCACGTGAGCTGATTTCTCGTGCGGCCAAACTTGAAATGATGGCAGTAGATGAGGCCAGAAATGCACGGGTTTACAATATGAGCGATGCCGATGCCGCGGCATACGGAGATGTGATTTTAGAAGATGTGAAAAATCCTAAAATCAAATATCTTGTGCATGAAATTCCTATTTTAGACGGGGGAATGCTTACCGGTGCCAATGTCGGTTTTGACCAAAACAACCGTCCGGTGATTAATTTTAAACTTAATGCCGAAGGTGCCGATATTTTCGGTGATTTTACCGGTAAAAATGTAGGCAAGCGTCTGGCAGTTGTACTGGACGGAAAAGTCTACTCTGCACCAAATATCAATGAACGCATCGGCGGAGGCAGCGGACAGATTTCCGGAAACTATACAGTGCTTGAGGCAAAAGATTTGGCGATTGCCTTGCGTTCGGGTGCCTTGCTTGCTCCTATCTATATGATGGAAAAACGTTCAGTCGGTCCAAGTCTGGGTGCTGACAGTATTAAGGCCTCTATGATAGCGCTTATAGGCGGTTTTATTCTTGTTATTGTTTTTATGATGGTTTATTATCGTATGGCAGGGGTGATTGCAAATATTGCTCTGATTGCCAACCTGCTGATTCTTTTGGCGGTTATGAGTCTTTTTGGTGCGACATTGACGCTGCCGGGTATGGCAGGTATTGTCCTGACGGTCGGTATGGCGGTGGATGCGAATGTTATTATTACCGAAAGAATCCGTGAACTCATTTATGAGGGAAAATCTATGCACAAGGCCATAGAAGAAGGCTACGCAAACGCAATGACGGCAATTTTGGATGCAAATATCACGACGTTGATTGCTTCTGTTGTGCTGTATGTCTATGGAACGGGAGCGATTAAAGGATTTGCCATTACTATGAGTATCGGTATTTTGGCATCTATGCTCACGGCAATTCTCGGAACGCACGGAATTTATCAGATGCTTGAACCTAAAATGGGCAAAAGCAAAAATTACCGTTTCTGGTTTGGGATTAAAGGATAATCATGGAATTTTTTAAGTATAAACAGCCCATTGATTTTATGGGCAAATCAAAAATTGCAATGGCAGTTTCAATAATTCTTATCTTGGCTTCGTATGCGATCTTGGCGACAAAAGGACTCAATTACGGGATTGACTTTGCCGGAGGAACGATTGTTCAGGTAAAGTATGACACAAAAGCCCCTATCAAAGCAATGCGGGAAAAGCTGCAGGCAGACAAACTTTTTGACGGTGCTTCCATCAGTGAGTTCGGTTCTCCGGATGAAGTTGTCATTCGTATGAAAACATCGAGTGCGAGTGTAGCAAAAGACATCGGTGATGTTGCCAGAGCAGCACTGCAGGGCACAGGCAATTTTACGATTCGTCGTGTTGATATTGTAGGTCCAAAAGTAGGTTCGGAGTTAAAAGAAAAAGGCCTTATGGCACTTTTTCTCTCTATAGCCGCGATTCTTGTTTATGTGGCATTTCGATTTGAGTGGCGATTTGCCGTTGCTTCCATAGCCGCGTTAGTGCATGATGTCTCCATTGCAATGGGTGCGGTGGCTCTTTTTCAGATTGATGTCAATCTTGATGTACTTGCCGCCATACTGACACTTTTGGGGTATTCGCTTAACGATACGATTATTGTCTTTGACCGTATTCGCGAAGGGATTACAAAATCCAAAAAAGCGAGTTTGACGGAGATTATCAATGAGTCTATTACAAAAACGCTTGCACGTACGACACTGACCTCTTTAACGACCTTTTTTGTGGTATTTACGCTCTTTATGTTTGGCGGAGAGATTATTCATGCATTTGCATTTACACTTTTGGTAGGTATAATTGTAGGAACATATTCGTCAATTTTTGTTGCTTCACCGTTGTTGATCCTTTTTGGTTTTGATGTGAAAAACTATCATGCAAAACTGGCTGAGAAGGCAAAAAGAGAAGCAGAGAAAAACAGAATGCGCGAACAGTTTGAATCAGGAGTGATGTAATGGATTGGGGTAAAGTCGTTTACGTATTTTTTTCATTGATGAGTCTAACATCCATAGCGGGATTTTTGTATGAAAATACGGCTATTTCATTGTTTATAGCCGCAAGTGTGAATCTGATTTCAACAATTTTAAAAATTGGTGTGCGTAATCTGCTTTCCGCTGAGCTTTTGGCATCTTCTTTGGTGGCAGACCTGCACCTGATTCCGGCATTTGTCTTTTTGGTTATTGTACAGAATGACTCCTGGGCAATCGCTTTGGCAATCGGTGCATTGATTGCCAATGTGTTTTCAATGGGACTTGTCTACATTGAGAGCAGTAAAACACACGAAGAATACTAACAGGAAGAATAAAATTGGAATATAACGCAAAAAATATAGAAAAAAAATGGCAAGAATACTGGAAGCAAAACGAAAGTTTTGAGCCGAGTGAAGATTTTACCAAAGAGAAAAAATATATTCTTTCGATGTTTCCGTTTCCTAGCGGACGCCTGCATATGGGACATGTGAGAAACTACTCTATCAGTGATGCTTTTGCACGCTACCACAGACAGCAGGGCAAAAATGTACTCCATCCCATAGGTTTTGACAGCTTCGGAATGCCGGCTGAAAATGCTGCTATCAAAAACGGTTCGCACCCTAAAAGCTGGACTTATGACAACATTGACTATATGAAAAACGAGTTTTATTCTCTTGGTTTTTCTTTTTCACGAAAACGCGAATTTGCCACAAGTGATGAGCTTTATACAAAATTTGAGCAGGGCTTTATTATAGATATGTACAACAAAGGCTTGCTGTATCGTGAAAAAGGGATGCTCAACTGGTGTCCGCATGATCAGACTGTTTTGGCAAATGAACAGGTGGTGGATGGCTGTTGTTGGCGATGCGACACACCGATTGTCAAAAAAGAGATGAATCAGTACTATTTTAAAATTACAGCCTATGCAGACGAACTTTTAAATGATTTGAAAAAGCTTGAAGGCGGCTGGCCGAAACAGGTTTTGACTATGCAGGAAAACTGGATAGGAAAATCAAACGGACTTGCTTTTGATTTGTATTTTGATGAAGAGAGTGATGCAAAGCTCTCTCATAAATTTAAAAGTTTTGATGTCTTTACAACAAGACCTGATACGATTTACGGTGTGAGCTATACGGCTTTGGCCCCTGAGCATGAAATAGTTTCGTATATGATTGAGAACAGACTGCTTGATGCGGATGTTGTCGAAAAAATTGAGACTATGAAAAACACCTCTTCCATTGAGAGGCAAAAAGAAAAATCAGGTGTTGCGCTTGGTTTACATGTAACGCATCCGCTTACAGGAGAAAAAATTCCTGTCTGGGTGGCAAATTTTGTGTTGATGGATTATGGAAGTGGAGCGGTTATGGCGGTGCCTGCACATGATGAGAGAGATTATGACTTTGCCAAAAAGTATGACCTGCCTGTAAAACCGGTTATCAAGCCTTTTGAAGCAGAACATGACTTTTCAAAATCTGCTTTTACAGAAGTCGGTGAGCTTATAAATTCCGGTGAATTTACAGGAATGAACTCTCAAGAGGCTCAAGCAAAAATCATAGCAATGTTTGACCAAAAGGGTTTGGGTAAAAAGACGACAAACTATAAACTCAAGGACTGGGGTGTGAGCCGTCAAAGATACTGGGGTGCACCTATTCCTTTTATACATTGTGATTCATGTGGGCTGGTGATGGAGAAAAAAGAGAACCTTCCTGTGGCTCTGCCGGATGATGTAGAGATTACAGGGGAGGGAAATCCTTTGGAAAAGCATCCCACATGGAAACACTGCAAATGTCCGGAGTGTGGCAAAGATGCTGTTCGTGAAACAGATACGATGGATACTTTTGTAGAATCTTCCTGGTATTTTCTGCGTTTTTGTGCATCGCCTGCAAACTGGGAAAAAGAGGCATTTTCACCTGAGCAGATAAAATACTGGATGCACCAAAAAGGGCACGAAGGTGTTGATCATTACATTGGTGGAATAGAACATGCGATTTTGCACCTTTTATATGCGCGTTTTTTTACAAAAGTCTTCCGTGATTTGGGTTATATTGATCTGGATGAACCGTTTGAGAGACTTTTAACTCAGGGAATGGTACTCAAAGACGGAGCCAAAATGAGTAAATCAAAGGGCAATACGGTTGACCCTGATGCCATCATCGAGAAGTACGGTGCAGATACGGCACGTCTGTTTATACTTTTTGCCGCACCGCCGACACAGGAACTTGAATGGAATGACAGTGCTGTCGAGGGTGCCTACAGATTTATCAAAAGATTTTATGAGCGAAGTGTAAATGTCTTTACATGTAACGAGAAGCCGAAAATCAATCATGCAACTTTAAGCAAAGAAGAGAAGTTTGCCCGTAAAAAAGTCTATGAAGCACTCAAACGTGCCGAAGATGTTTACAATGAAAGATATACATTCAATACGATGATTGCCGGTGTCATGGAAGCGATGAACGCACTCAATGCACAAAAAAATACAGATGTATGGACGGAAGGATACTGGATACTCACTTCTGTAATGGAGCCGGTTATTCCTCATGCCTGCCATGAAATCAGTGAAAAATATTTTGACTTGAAAAACTTAGCACCGCAAGAAATTCTAGAAGAAGTTTTTGTAGAAGAGAGCATCTCTTTGGGTGTTTCGGTTAACGGGAAAAAAAGAGGCGAAATTGAAGTTGCCGCTGATGCGGACAAAGAGACAATTATTGCCACAGCAAAAGAAAGCGTTGCCAAGTGGCTTGAAGGCAAAGAGATCGTAAAAGAGATTTTTGTTCCCAAAAAACTTGTCAATATTGTAGTCAAAGGCTAAAAAATGAAAAAACATCCGCACTTTTTGAAGTTAGTTACTTTCATAGTATCTCTGCTTCTTGCAAGTGGATGTGGCTATAAACCAAGTTCAAAGTATGCCAGAAGTGTTATCGGTTCAAAAATACATACACATGTTGTCATTTCAGCTCTGGATCCTCAAAATACCGTTTTAATAAAAGATGCGGTAGACAGTGCTATTGTGGAAATTTTTCATGCCTCTTTAACAGACAAATCCCATGCCGACACAACGCTGAATTTTTCTTTGACACCGCCGAGTTATTCGCCAATTCAGTATAATGCACAAGGGTATATTATTGCATATCGGGCAAAAATTGTTTTGAAGATTGCAAGAGAATCAAAAAATATTAAAAAAACGTATACGGCAAGAGGTACCTATGATTTTTCGGTTGTGCCAAATGCTGTTATAACTGATCAGGAACGATTTGATGCGATAAAATTCAGTGCTATAAAAGCTATAGCATCTTTTGTTGCACAGGTCTCAGCAGAAGGATCACAACTATAAATCAGGAGAAGATCACATGACTATACAAACAATCATAAGCAAAGCTGTCAAAAGATTAAAACTCGAAGGAAAACTGCTGACTCCTGACTTTTATGCAGAAGCATTTTGCAAAGAGGCGCAAAAAGCAAATATGCAGGTTGAAGATTGTCAGCATATTGACAAATTCAATGCCATGCTCAACAAAGATTTACAAAAAGAGCTCAAAAAATACAACATAAAAACGATGCATGAGTTTGTGCGTTTGCTCATTTCAAAACTCAACAGAACCAACCCTACACAGTGTTCAAATCTGCTTGAATCCCAAACATTACTGACAAAAAGAATTCTGCAGGTTATTACTGTACTGCACAACAAAGAAGCGAGTGAGCTTGCCCAAAAAAACCTGGAACTTATAGAACATGGTGCCCAGCCTGAACAGCTGGACCAGTTTCGACAACGATGGGTCAATTTTTTAACTACTTATGATGATGCTTTTTTACAAAAATTGAAAGAGTACGGTGATGTAGATACGCGGAACTTACAAAAAACTATTGAAAATTTACATTTGGAATGTGTCAGTACACAAGAAAACCAAAGTGTGAATCTAGAAAAAATATCAAAACTTTTGATAGCTTCTTTTGTCCCTTCAATTGCATCAAGTGTCAATGATACAATTGCAACTTTGAGTGAAAAAATTCAGAAAAATCCTGAACTGCTTGAACATGAAAGTGTTGAAAATGAAATCAGGTCAGCCATATCTTTGCGTATAGCACTTGACAAAGCAACTGTCAAAGAGATGGTAGAGTCTATTGACGGTGTTCTTGATAAACTTTCACTGCGCCTTATAGACATGATAGAGAGTTCTGACAACTCAAATGCCGAAATACAAAAAATAAAACTTGAGCTGGAATCTTATACGGAAGAATCAACTGTAAATTTTGCACTTGCACATAAAAAACTTTTTACAATTGCCGTTGCCTTAGAGAAAAATACACATCTTTTAAGTAAAGATTTGCAGGGACACAGTGAGGAAATCAAAGCTTTGAGCAAAAAAGTCCGTACACTTGAAAAAGAGCTTGAAGAAGCCAAGCAGGAATCAAAGGAAGATTTTTTAACGAAGCTGTATAACAAGCGCGCGCTTGATGAGTTTTTAACGATGAAAGAGGCAGAATACAAACGTTATGGTCACAATTTTGTCATTGTTATGTTTGATATAGACTTTTTCAAAAAAGTAAATGATACCTACGGACATGAAGCCGGGGATGCGGTTTTGATGGCATTTGCCAAAATACTCAAAAAAGAGAGCAGAACAGTAGATATAGTCGGGCGTTTTGGAGGCGAAGAATTTTTGGCACTTTTAAGTGAGACAGATTTGGAAGGTGGTGTGATTTTTGCCCAAAAGGTGAGAAAACATGTCGAAAAGACTCGTTTTGTATATAAAGGCAAGCGTATTAAAGTGACTGTGAGTGCCGGTGTTGCGCAACGAAATGATCATATTTCACTTGACGCGACGATAAATTCTGCCGATGAGTATCTGTATAAAGCCAAAAAAGAGGGAAGAAACAGAGTGGAGTATAAAAAATAAACGTGTTACAGGAATTTCTTAACAGCAAACCATTGTATTATGACACCATAGACTACACCCGTATGCCCAGAGTATATGCAAAAATCAAAGCTTCATTGAAAATTCCAAAAATTATTCATCTTGTGGGAACAAACGGAAAAGGGACAACAGGACGTTTTTTGGCGTCAGCTTTGTACTCTTTGGGGTTTTCTACGGGGCATTATACCTCTCCGCATATACTGACTTTCAATGAACGCATTTGGTTCAACGGAGAAAATGTCAGTGATACACGCTTAAACGAAGCACATCAAAAGCTTTTATCATTGTTGAACCCCCAGGATGCAGATTCATTAAGTTACTTTGAATATACAACACTTTTGGCAGTTTTTTTGTATCAGGAGTGTGACTATATTGTTCTTGAGGCAGGGCTTGGCGGAGAGTATGATGCTACAGCGGTATTTGAAAATATTTTAACACTTGTGACACCGGTTGGTTTTGATCATGAAGCTTTTTTGGGGTCGGATATTTTGTCTATAGCAACGACAAAACTCAATGCCATGCAGAAAAAAGTAATTTTGTCCAAACAGCCACATAAAGAAGTGATGCAGATTGCCAAAAAAATCGCACAGGAAAAAAATATCCATGTTGCAGATTACAGTGAACTTTTAGAGGCACAAGACAAGGCAAAGATTGAAGAAATTGCCAGGTATCATAAGTTGGCATACTATTTAAAAGAAAATTTAATGCTAAGTGTCGCGGCATTAAAGAGTCTGGGTATTTCGTATGAAGCAGAAGATTTTAAGCACGCAAAACTATTTGGCAGACTTTCTCAATTAGAGACAAACATACTGATAGATGTAGGACACAACACACTGGCGGCTCGCTCAATTTATGAAAGTTTAAAAGAGAATAAATATATATTGGTTTATAATAGTTTTAAAGATAAAAACTACAGTGAAATACTTACTGTTTTACAGCCGATAATTGAACATGTGGAAATTATAGCAGTAGAAGACGAAAGAATAGAAGAGCCGACGAAACTCAAAAAGGCTATAGAGGATTTACAGATTAAACACACAAGCTTTCAAAGGATAGATGCAAATAAAAATTATCTTGTTTTTGGCTCCTTCAGTGTTGTGGAAACATTTTTGAAGGTGCATGGTGGATAATCATTTTACAGTCACTATTCACGATGACAACGGTGTCAAGCAGTTTAATGTTCACAAGTTTATAAAAAAAGCTTTTTTGTATGCCGGACTTTTTTTACTGAGTATTGTACTGATTGCTTCAGGAACTATTTTGTATTTAAATGCCAGTGTGGATAAACTGCAGAGTAAAAAAAATGAAGTGGCACAGGCATATAAAGAGATGTTGCGTCAAAATCAAGCCTTGCAAAAAGAGATGAAGAGTACAACACATTCACTTTTGGCAAAAGAAAAAGAGCTTGATGAACTTTCAGATTCTTTGTCTCAGATTGAAACGCTCATAGGGCTCAAACCTCTTGCGGATGAATCTTTGGCCGAAAGAGTAAATATGACAATGCTCAGTTCATCGCACAGAGCAACGCTGCTGGAACTCATCCCAAGCGGATCTCCTGTAAAATACCATGGAATTACAAGCAAATTCGGCTACAGAATACACCCGACACTGCATAAAAAAGAGTTTCATCGTGGTTCTGACATGAAAGCGAAATTCAATACTCCTGTGTATGCAACGGCTGACGGTATTGTTGAGTGGGCAGGGTTGCACAGGCGCAGCGGTTTTGGAAAGCTTGTCATACTCGAACATGTGTATGGTTTCAAATCGTATTTTGGACATTTAAACAAAATTGTGGTAAAGTCAGGACAATTTGTAAAAAAAGGTGATTTACTTGCCTATACGGGCAATTCCGGACTCAGTAACGGACCGCATTTACATTATGAAATACGCTTTATTCATCGTGCATTAAATCCGTATTATTTTATAAAATGGACACAGCAAAATTATAATGAAATTTTTAAAAAGGAGAAAAAGGTACCATGGCAATCTTTAATAATGGCAACCTCACGGATAAAAGTGATAAAACAGATGCAAACACAGCAATTGTCACAGCCGGAGCAAAAATCAAAGGCGAAATAGAACTTACATGTAATCTTTATATAGATGGAGAGTTAGAGGGGTTTATAAAGTCTTCCAAAGAGGTGAATGTCGGTAAAAACGGACATGTAAAAGGCGATATCACAACAAAGCGTCTCGTAGTTCAAGGCCTGGTTGAGGGGAGTATACATGCAGACCGTGTTGAAATAAAAGCGGCCGGACATGTAAATGGTGAAATCACCTCGCTTGAACTTGTCATAGAGGCCAAAGGTATTTTTCAGGGAAACTCGATAGTAAAAGAAACAGGAAAGTAATGTCACAGGCAATTTTATTTAATCATTTTAAAAACAATGCACAAAAAGATGCACTTGAAGTTTTGGTATGCGAAGATGCAAAAGAAGCATATGAGCTTGAAAATGTAGCAAAATTTTTTGGACGTGATGTTGTTGTTTTTCCCGATTTCAGACCAGCTTACGGGGATGATTTGCGTTCGTACAAAGAAGAGTTGCACGAACTCTGCTTTGCCTTAAGAAAATACTATTTTTGCACAAAAAAACCACTTGTAATATCTCCTTTAAAAACACTTCTCTTTCACTTGCCAAAAAAAGAGCTCCTCGGTGAGGTGAGGCTTGAGTTTGGTTCAGAGATTAATCTCAAAGAGTTTAAAGAGCAGATGCTCTACTGGGGATACACTTTTGTTGACATGGTACAGGTTGCAGGTGAAATTTCCCATCGTGGAGATATTATAGATATTTTTGTGCCTTCTTCCGAAAATCCGATAAGAATTTCCCTCTTTGACAATGAAATAGAACAGATAAAATCCTTTGCCCTTGAAACACAAAGAACCCTCGGCGATGATTTGGAAAGTGTAGAAATTCGAAGTGCTTTTTATGCGCTGGATGAAGCATCCTACAATGAATTGCATCAAAAAATACAAAAGAGTGAATTTGATGCACTCAACAAAGATGTAGCCTCTTTGGGATTTTGGCATCTTGATGAACTGGCAGAGAATTTTTTGGCAGGCAAAAATGTCAAGCTTGTCAGAAATCTGGACAATATACTCAAAGATGCCTACGGTATAAACAATCCGCAGCTTCCAAGGGATGCTTTTGATTTGGAACTACTCGAAGAAAATGATGCCGTCAAAGAGCTGGTTGTTGTCAATGCTGCGCAGCTTTTAAAAGTACATCCAAACAAAAAAGTAACGCTCATTGCTGCAAATAATGCAACAATAAAACAGACGGGCATTTATGATACAGCAGGGTTGACCATTGTAGAGGCTCCTTATATATTAAATATTATTACACCTGATGAGCTGGTTATATCACTCAACAAAGCCGATAAAAAACGCCGCAGAAGAAAAACCTCTATTCTTTTGGATGATTTAAAAGCAGGTGATTATGTTGTTCATGAAGATTATGGTGTGGGTATCTTTGAAAAAATCGAAAAAACCGAAATACTCGGCGGAGTCAAAGACTTTATCGTCATCAAATATGTCGGTGATGATAAAATACTGCTGCCTGTAGAAAACCTCGACTATATTGACCGCTATATTGCCGGAGGCGGTGCGACACCTGTGCTGGACAGGCTTGGAAAAGGAAGCTTTGGCAAACTCAAAGCAAAGGTAAAAAAAAGACTGCTTGAGATTGCAGGACAGATTGTTAACACGGCAGCAGCAAGAGCGCTCATTAAGGCACCTAAAATTTCTTTGGACAAAAAAGAGTTAGAGCAGTTTCAGGCACTTTCAGGTTTTGAGTATACAGATGATCAGACTCAGGCTGTTGAGGAGATACTCGGACAGATGAGTTCAGGGCATATAATGGACAGGCTTTTAAGTGGAGATGTCGGTTTTGGCAAAACAGAAATTGCACTCAACACTATTTATGCAGCCTACAAGTCAGGCTATCAGTCGGCATTTATTGTGCCGACTACACTGCTTTCAGCGCAGCACTGGCGCTCTTTGGATGCGCGGTTTAAAGATTTGGGTATCCGTTATGCAAAACTTGACCGATTTGTCACCACAAGAGAGAAAAATGCAGTTATTAAAGGGCTGGCAAGCGGCGAAATAGACTGTGTTGTCGGGACACATACGCTTTTTGGACTGGAATTTAAAAAGCTTGGCGTGGTGATTATAGATGAAGAGCACAAGTTTGGTGTGAAACAAAAAGAGAAAATCAAAGAGCTCTATCATAATGTGCATCTGCTCTCTATGAGTGCAACGCCTATTCCGCGTTCACTAAATCAGGCACTCAGTTCCATAAAAACAATGAGCCAGCTTTTAACAGCGCCGAGTGAGCGCCAAGGGGTCAGAACTTTTGTCAAAGAGTATGATGAAAAGCTGATAAAAGAGGTTATTTTGAGAGAACTTCGTCGTGGCGGTCAGGTCTTTTATGTGCACAATTCAATTGATCACATGCCGATAAAAATGGGGGAACTGCAGGCACTCTTGCCTGACTTGAGAATACTTATGCTACATTCTAAAATATCCGCAGTTGAAACAGAAAAAGAGCTGCTGAAATTTGAAGCAGGCGAATATGATGTTATGATAGCCACTTCCATAATTGAGAGCGGTATTCACATGCCCCGTGTCAATACCATCATTGTGGACGGTGCAGACAGGTTTGGTATAGCAGATTTGCACCAGCTTCGAGGACGTGTAGGGCGTGGTCACAATGAAGGCTTTGCTTACTTTATCGTACAAAACAAAGAAAATTTGACAGACGAGGCAAAAAAACGTCTTTTGGCATTGGAATCAAACTCCTTTTTAGGTTCGGGTTCTGTGCTGGCACATCATGATTTGGAAATTCGCGGCGGCGGAAATCTTGTAGGGGATGCACAAAGCGGACATATTAAAAATATCGGCTACTCTTTGTATCTTCGAATGCTTGAAGATGCCATAAAAGAGTTGAGCAATACAGCCGAGGGAGAGCGGGCAAAGGTAGATGTGAAACTGAGCATATCCGCTTTTATCAGTGATGAAATTGTGCAAGAAGACAGATTGCGTTTGGATATCTACAGAAGACTTTCACAGTGTGAAAATGCTGTGGAGATTTATGAGATAGAAGAAGAGGTAATTGACCGTTTTGGTGAGTTGGATATTCCTACAAAACAGTTTTTTGAACTGATGGTTATTAAACTTTTGTCCCTGGAGAAAAAAATCAAAACGATTTCAAACTATGGACAAAATATTACATTTACCTATTTAAATGAGTCTAAGGAGACAATAAAATCAGATTCGAAAGATGATGATGACATTATCAAAGCAACACTGTACTATTTAAGAAACAGCAAACCAAAAGTGCTCTAATTGGTCTATATTACTCTTTTTTTAAGCGCTTTTGGCGCTGCGACTCTATTGCCGATTGTAAGTGAAGCTGTATTGGTTTATGATATTGCAGCCGGTTACAATATTTATGCTCTGCTGGGTGTTGCTACACTCGGCAATACCCTTGGTTCCTGTTTGAACTACTTTTTGGGTAAAAAAGGGGTTGAGTATCTGGCACAGAAAAAATATGTAAAAATGAAAGTATATAAAAAAGCCGAATCAATGTTTGACCGTTACGGCGCCATCGTGCTGCTGCTCTCCTGGGCTCCGATTATCGGCGATCCTATTACTTTTGTAGCCGGTGCCCTGCATTATAATTTTAAAAGATTTTTTTTGCTTGTTTTGTTTGCAAAAGGTATTCGTTATATTCTATTGGCACTTTTTTTTATCTGATTTTTATCTCTTTGGAAAAAGCTTCAAAAATGCGGTAAGTACTCCAGTGATAGGGCATAAACTCAGGATGCCACTGCAGGCCCAGAATGAAGTTTTCATTGTCTGTTTCAATGGCCTGTATGAGGCCGTTTGTATCTTTTGCTGCAACTTTCAGCCCTTTTCCGAGTCTTCTCACTGTTTGATGATGCAGGGCATTGACTTTTAATTTTTCGGCTTTGAGAATTTTATGCAGATGGCTTTTTGGTTCTAGTTTGATGGTATTTTGCGGCAGCAGGGAATGCGGATGTCTAAATTCCAAATCCATTTCCGGTATATGCGGATGAAGTGATCCGCCCGTAAAGAGGTTGATAAACTGCATGCCTCTGCATATTCCCATAACAGGAATGTTTTGTGTGAGCGCGCGCTCAAGTAAAAAGAGTTCCATCGCATCACGCAGCGGTTCGGTTTTTTTTACACTGGGGTGTTTGGATGTATGAAAAGTATGCGGATCAATATCCACACCTCCTGTCAGTAAAAGCCCATCCATTTGGGTGTTTTTATCCCAATTACCAGGATGTAAAAATTTTGCATTCACGCCAAAAAGTGTGAGTAAGGCATGACTCGTCATCCAGGCACTGCGACTTCCTTTACTTGAGCCTGTTATGATTATATTTGTTTTTTCAGCCATACATTGACCTTCTGCAACCACTTTTCTTTTTTCAAAAACGAAAAAGGGTCAGTGAGGTATTTGCTGTATTCATCGGCAAGTTGTGCAAGTGTCTCTTTGTCTTGAGCGAGTTTTTCAATGATGACCCAGCTGTTCCAGGCATCATATGTATGCCACTCCTTTTTGTCAACCTTGGAGTTTGGAAGACGATAATGATAGGCAGGACGCGGTGAAATTTTTTCCTCGGGAAGCGTCTTGAAAACCTGATTGGAATCTATCCAGGCAAGAAGAGGCAAGAGGTCCAGCGCGCGATTGCGGGTAGGGTTGTATTGCAGATAGTCGCAGATAAACCGGTTCATATCGGGTCGGTAAGAGGCTTTGAGTATTTTTTGTATATACTCCTCTTCAAAAGGTTTGATATAGGGGCTGATTCTGCGTACAATATCAGGTTGCAGCCATAGCACAAGCGTCTCATAAAGAATGAAAAACGCCCTGAGTGTATCAATAATTTCTGTTACCTTAAAAGAGAAGGCTTGGGGATTGATATGAAAGCCAAAGGCATAAAGAGGATTGGCATCAGTTCCAAGTGCTCCGTTGGTCCGGAAAGTTTCTTTTATCTCTTCTACAATTTCAACCTTATCCAAAGGAAGCGGCGGTGTTGTAATTTCATAAGGCACTATGGTTTGTGAAAGGGTGGCTATGAACTCTTCTAATGCCAGTGCGATTTCTGTTTCGATAAACTGGTCAAGTCCTATGTTCTGCAGCCATTTCTGCAATCCCTGAGAAATAAGAAACTGAAAATCAAGCACAAGATTAAAGTCACCATAGTATGTGTCTCTGATTTTGTAATGATAAGGATTTATTTTTTCCATACTGCCGGATTTTAGAGTTTTAATAAGTAATTCTGCACTTTTTTGTAATTCTATGGCACTGTATTCAAGTTCAAAGCCGACTTTTCGAAGTTCATGAGAAGAAGCAAGAAGCACAGGTGGTTGCATAAAAAGATTCATACTGTAATTATACTCTATATTTAGATATAATTTCGAAAATTTAACAAAAGAATTATACATTGAAAATAGCATTTATAGGCGATATACTAGGGCAACCCGGGCGTGTCATGTTGCGTGATTATCTGAAGAAAATAAAAGAAGAACACAAAATTGATTTTGTCATTGCAAATTATGAAAATGCTTCTCATGGTTTTGGATTGACACTCAAAAATGCAAATGAACTCTTCTCATACGGCATTGATGTTATGAGCGGAGGCAATCATACCTGGGATAAAAAAGAGATTATTCCTCTTTTGGATACGCATGAACTGCTGCGACCCCATAATTATCCAGATGAAGTACCGGGAACCGGTCTGCGTATTTATGATATCAAGGGTGAAAAACTTGCTGTCCTGAATCTAATGGGGCATTATGCAATGCCCTATACGGACAATGCTTTTCGCTGTGCAAAAAATACGGTTGAGGAACTGCACACGCAGGAGATAAAAAATATTTTTGTTGATTTTCATGCTGAGGCTACAAGTGAAAAACGTGCTATGATGATGATGCTTCAGGGAAAAGTAAGCGGAATTATCGGGACACATACCCATG
Organism: Sulfurimonas sp. SWIR-19; assembly: GCF_020410885.1. GTDB lineage: Bacteria > Campylobacterota > Campylobacteria > Campylobacterales > Sulfurimonadaceae > Sulfurimonas > Sulfurimonas sediminis. The sequence goes on from NZ_CP084578.1 coordinate 591,582, forward strand.
TAGGCACTGATGATTTTCAAATTGTAAATGGTACGGCATATATGAGTGATATAGGCCTTACAGGGTGTCGTGACAATATAATAGGCATGGACAAAGATGTTCCTATAAAACAGTTTTTGACAGGCCTAAAAGGGCATTTTGATATTCCAAAAAAGTGTAAAAAAATTCTGCAGATGGCTGTTATGCAAATCAACGACGGCAAATGCAGTGAGGCATACAAACTGAAAATTTTTGATGACAGCAGAGTGATTAAAACTGAGGCATGGCTGGATTAGGCGGCAGTCACTCTGTAGTAGTTGTCATTTGCAATATAGGTATTGATAAATTTCTGCTTTAAAAGAGTGTTTTGTTGTATGTTTTCAGGCTGTTTGACTTCTTGTGTTAATGCTGTTTTCGGTTTTTGCAAAAGAGAAAAGTAGTGAGAATTTTCACTGTAGGCACTCTGGGCACTGCTGATTTTGTTTATTTTTTCAAATTTGGTTTTGGCATACTCTTTTTTGAATGTATTTTGCTGTTGCAGTAACTGCTGGTTGTGTAATGACTTATAGTTTGAGATGTAATTGAGTGGTATTTTTACAGAAGAAGCAACAACTTTTTCAAGGTTTTTTGAGAATACTTTCTCTTGAGAGGAATTGTCTCTTGCATTTTGCGTATTTTTATCTATTTTTGATGTGTGTTTGTTGGGTATATATGTATTGTATGATGAAACAAACATCTTTTTTCCTCTTCAAAATTTCCGCAATTGATTTATTATACCATAGAATCTTTGATATAATTATAAAAAATATTAAGGCATGTTTATGAGTGCAAATATAGTAATAGTTGAAGATGAGGAAGATTTACTTGAACTGTTGGAATACACCCTGGAAAAAGAGGGGTTTGAGACAATAGGCTTTTTAAATACAAAAACAGTTGTGCAGATTTTAGATGAAGAAGATATAGATTTACTGATAATGGACAGGAACCTTCCCGGTGTTGAGGGAAGTGAGTTTGTTGCCCAACTGCGTGATGAGGGGCTTGATATACCCGTTATATTTTTAAGTGCAAAAGACAGAGATGAAGATATTGAGAGTGGCTTTTTAAGAGGCGGAGATGATTACATCACAAAACCGTTTAATATGAAAGAGCTGGTCCTTCGCATCCGGTCTGTCTTAAAAAGAACTTCAAAAAAATACAATAATTCAAAATTGCTTTTTAGAGATTTACTGCTTGACAAAGGCAGCAGAACATTACATGTAGACGGAAGACCTGTTGATGTGACAAAGCTTGAATTTGATCTTTTAAGTGAATTTATTTTAAATAAAAACAGTGTACTTGACAGGGATTATCTGCTTGAAAATGTTTGGGGTGACAGTGAAAACCACCAGTACAAGACTGTCAATGTTGCCATCAACAGGCTCAAAGAGAAGATAGACCCGGACAAGTCAAAAGACTATATACAAACAGTTCGCGGAGTAGGGTATAAAATATGTTAACAAATTGACATATTTTTAGCTTTCTTGATTTTTCTTGGTTATATTGTTGCTCTTAGGAGTAAGAATGAGAGATTTTCGAACGATTATAGAAGTTTTAAAAGAGCATATTGCAAATGGTTCAAAGGCTAAAGTCTATGACAAAGATGTGGCAAATCTACTGAATATTTCCCAATCAAAATTTGCAACAATCAAAAAAAGAAATTCTACCCCTTTTGTTGAGGTATTGGAATATTGCCATCAAAAAGATTTGTGCTGCAATGAAATATTTTTTGAGGCAAACAACTCCTCTTTGTCTCGTTAAAATGCTTGATTTTTAGTTTGTAAAGAGAGCATCATTAAACTTTCATCTGTATAGTGGTTAATTTTTGCTAAAATAGATGAAAATATTTTAGTAGGGTTTAATGGCATATTCAGAATCAGATACTCGCTCAAAACTAATCGACCCCTCTATAAAGGAGAGTGGTTGGTTAGAATCTAACATAGTAAGAGAATATTATTTTACTGACGGGCGAAAGCTTATCGGTGGTAAACGTGGTAAAAGATACTTTGTCGATTACCTGTTGACATACAAAAATACAAACCTTGCTATCATCGAAGCAAAAGCCGAATCAAAAGACCCACTTGATGGACTGCAACAGTCCATCAACTATGCCCAGCGTTTGAAAATAGATTTTGTATATGCAACAAACGGGCATAAAATTTATGAACACTCTCTTTTAGAGGGAAAAGGTCAGTTTATTGAAAACTATCCGACTCCGGATGAACTCTTTGAACGAAAATATGGCAAACAATCTCCAAAAGCAAAAGATATAATCACGCACCCTTTTTACATAGAAGGAACGATGAAACCTCGTTTTTATCAACAAATAGCTGTTCAAAAAACCGTAGAAGCAGTAGCCGATGAAAAGAGAAGAATTTTACTGACTCTAGCGACGGGAACCGGTAAAACCTACATAGCTTTTCAAATAGCATACAGACTTTTTCAATCAAAATGGAACAGAGATAATAGTGACAGAAGACCTAAAATACTTTTTCTAGCAGATAGAAATGTACTCAAAGACCAGTCTATGAACACTTTTAACCCACTTGAAAAAGACTGTGTTGAGATTAACGGAAAAGTTATTAAAAAGAGAGGCGGCAGAGTTCCAACGGCAGGAAATATATTTTTTGCTATTTATCAATCTATTGCAGAAAATAAAAACAGAGTTGTCGATATAACCGAGGAAGAGCAAGAAGATGATGTAACAGCATACTATAAACAATATCCAACTAATTTTTTTGATTTAATCATCATTGATGAGTGTCATCGCGGCAGTGCAAATGATGAGAGTTCGTGGAGAGATATATTAAATCACTTTGGCAGTGCCGTTCACTTAGGTTTAACGGCTACACCAAAAAGAGATGATAACGGAGACACTTACAAATACTTTGGAGAACCTATCTATGAATATTCTCTCAAAGATGGCATTAACGATGGTTTTTTAACGCCCTACAAAGTAAAGCGAATTCAAACCAACATAGACGAGTACAGGTTTGACCCTAACGACATCATAACCGGTGAGTTAGAGAAGCAGATAGTAGAATTAGAGCAGTTTGAAAAACAGGTGGTCATTCCAAAACGCACAGAGCTCATCGCAAAAACCATTCTGCAAAACATGAACCCTATGGATAAATCTATCATTTTTTGTGTCAACCAAAAACATGCACTTGATATGAAAATAGCGATAGACAAGTTCAAAACCATTAAAGACAATAACTACTGCGTAAGAGTTAGCTCAGATGAGGGCGACATTGGTCGTGATTTTTTGGAGATGTTTCAAAACAACGACAGAGATATACCTACAATACTCACAAGCTCAAAAATGCTTACAACGGGTGTGGATGCCAAAAATGTCAGAAATGTAGTCCTGACAGCACCCATAAAATCTATGACAGAATTTAAACAGATAATAGGTCGTGGAACGAGAGTTTTCGAGGGCAAAGATTTTTTTACCATTATGGACTTTGTCGGAGCGACGAATCTTTTTTATGACCCTGCATGGGATGGTGAAAATGTGTCAGAAGAAAGACCTCCAAAAACACCAAAAGATAAGAAAAAAGGTGAAAATGATGATACTTCATTAACTGAACCACCTGAAGGGAAAGTACCAAAAAATGAAAAGGTAACCATAGACATAAAGGGTAAAAAACTCAAAGTCATCAACATTGAAACAACTTATGTCGGCATGGATGGCATCCCTTTAAAAACAGAGGATTATTTAGAACTCCTCATAGGTGTACTTGGAAAGTTTTACAATAATGAAGATGGACTCCGTGGTATTTGGAGTAACCCAAAAAACAGAAAAGACCTACTAAACAAACTAAAAGAGATGAATATAGATGAAGCACAGTTAAATGACCTCAAAATAATCTTTGATGCCCAAAATAGTGACATATATGACATACTCACCCATATATCTTTTAACCTAGACATCAAAACAAGAAGTGAAAGAGTTTTTGCCGTAGAACATTCAGAGTTTATAGAAAAACATCACAATGAAAAAGCAAAAGAGTTCATAGAATTTATACTTGAGAGATACAAAAAAGACGGAGTCAAAGAGCTTGATGAAGACAAACTTGGGAAGCTGGTTGATTTGAGTGGGCTTGGAAGTGTGAGAGAAGTTGCAAATAACTTTGGTGGGATAACTGAGATGAGGGATGAGTATTTTGAGTTACAGAGGGAGATTTATAGGTGAAAGGACTATTAGAATGTTAAAATATATAGAAAACTTATTATACGAAAAAACTAAAGACACACAAAGTCAAATTTTACATACACAATGGAGTTATGATAAAAAAATAATTCCAGACATATTGCAAACAATTTCTACTATTTTTCCTCATTATAGTTTACATGATGAAACACATTCTATTACTATTATCAACAATATTGTTAGGGTTATAGGAAAAGAAAATATTGAAAAATTATCAGCAATTGATTTATGGTTAATTTTAGAAGCAAGTTATAAACATGATATAGGAATGGCAATAACCGCAGAAGATATTAAAAATACATTAAAATCTAAAAATTTTATAAATTTTTTTAGAGATATATTAAGTGATAAAAAACATAGTTTATATGAGTTCGCATCTCAATTTAAAATCAAAAATAGAAAAATTCAATATAAAAAGCAACAATTAGATTTAAAATTGCATGATGGTATTAAGTTTTTATTAGCAGAATATTACAGAAGTAAACATTCGAAACGCTCTAAAAAAATTATAGAAAATAATAATCAAGAATTTGATTTAGAAAACAGTGAAAAATTAATTCCTAAACGAATCTTTAAAATTTTAGGAATGATATGTGATAGTCATACTCAAAGTTTTAATGATGTAATGAAATTGTCATTTTCAGAAGTTGGAATAGATACAGAAGATGCTCACCCACGCTTTATTGCTTGTATGTTACGTATAGGTGATTTACTTGACTTGGACAATAATAGATTTTCAGATGTTATGTTAAGAACATTACATAAAATACCATTAGATACATTACAACATAAAGATAAGCATTTATCTATTGAATCGTTTCGTGTAGATAGAAAAATTATTGAGATAATTGCTCGTTGTAAAGATTATGAAGTAGCAAATATTACTCAACATTGGTTTAATTATTTAAATGATGAAATTAGCAATCAAATGATTAAATGGAATGAGATTGTGCCATCGAAAGAGTTTGGGTATTTGCCTACAATTGGAAATTTGCGAGTAGAGTTAAAAAAATATGATTTTATTGATGGTAAAAACAAACCTCAATTTAAAATTGATACACAAAAAGCTTTAGATTTATTACAAGGTGCAGGTATTTATGAAAATGCTTATCAAAGTATAAGAGAAATTTTACAAAATTCTGTAGATGCAACATTGATAAAAATATGGTTGGAGCATGGAGAAGAGAAAAATTTTAGTACACCAAAGAGTCAAGATTTTTTAAAATTATTATCCTATTATTCAATTACTATAAATATTTGTGAAGAAAAGGTAACTAAAAATAGAGTTATATGGAAAATTGAGATAGAAGATAGTGGTATTGGAATATCAACCGATGATTTAAAGTTTTTAATGACTACAGGTAGTTCTTCTAAAAATAGAAAAAAGAGAAATATTATTGAAGATATGCCAGAGTGGATGAAACCATCTGGAACTTTTGGTATAGGCTTTCAAAGTATTTTTATGTTGACGGAACAAGTTGTTTTAGAAACCAAAAGTTTTTTTGATGAGCAATATCAAATAGTAGAGTTAAATAGCCCTAGTTCAAAAAAGGATGGAGCTATTTTAGTTGAAAAAAAAGATAGTACACATAAGCAGAAAATTGGAACAAAAATAACTTTTTTACATCAAACAAAAAAAATACCAAATAGCTATTCTTTAGGCAGAAATGAAAGTTTAAGTCAAAAGGTTATTGCATCATTTGATCCCATAGTCGATGACTCTTTTAATGTAGAGATAGCCTCTTTAATTGATAGTATTGAGGTGTTTGCAACAAAAAATAATATACCATTGGGATTAAAATTTAATAATGAGAATATCATAAATAACGAAAAAGACATTATAAATAATTTTAATTATTTTTCGCAAAAAAACTCTTTAGAATTAAGTTGTAATTACAGTGATTATTTTTCAACATATAGAAATGAAATGTTTTATAAAAATCAATATATTGAAAAAGACCATTTAAATAGTATGAAATTTATAGGTTTTACTATAAATATTTTAAAAGATGATGCCTCTGAAGTACTTACAATTGACAGAAACGAGATAAGAAAAAAATATTTAAAAAAATTAAATAAAAAGATACATACAAGTATCTATGAATACTTGATAAAAGAGTATGATAAAATATTTATAGATAAAAAAACAAAGATTTTAGCAAGTTTTTTTCTAAATTATTATTATTTTGAAGAGCTTAAAAAAGATGGACTTTTTTTTGATGAGTGGAAAAATTATAAGTTAAAGTGTGAGAATAATACTGAAATTTCTTTAGGAGATTTATTTGATAAAGTAGATAAAATTAGATTTATTGAAGTTCCAACAACGATAGATAACAGCAATTTTGCTGATCAATATACTTTAAAAAATAATGTATTTAAAGTCATAGTTTATGGACATAGTAATAATGTTACTGATTTTATTAAAAAAATACTTTTTAGATTTTTTAAGTCTGTAAAAATTGATATTGAAAAAAATCAAAAGAGTTTTTTTAAAAAGGCAAATCTAAATCCAATTAAGAAAAAAGAGATTTCTAATCTTTTGGAAAAATTAAATCACTATTATGGGAAAAGAGTAAAAATCCCGTGTAATCGTAAATATGAAAAATTAAGATTGAAAGATGATGCTCGGAAACCTTGGTTATTTGAAGTTTATGTTCATGCATATAGTTTACTTGCTCCTTCCATGTTGTCTCCATATTTTATAAAAGATAATGATAAATTAGAATATAGAGTTACTGATAAAATAATAGAATGGGTTTATGAAAACAGATATGACAATGCTACTACAATAAAAGAGATAGAAGATACATATAAAATTTTTGAACAAGATATGAAAGATGCTGTAGAGAAAATAAATAAGAGTTTAGAGAATTAGTTATGATTAAACTCCCCCTAAAAACCAACCCAGAAACCCAAACAACCCTAAAAAAAGCAATCTCCGCCAGTCGTGCTTTGGCAAAACTCAATGGAGTTGCGAAAATAATTCCAAACAGTGCTATTTTGATAAATTCTTTGGTTTTACAAGAAGCAAAAGATAGTTCTGCGATTGAGAATATTATCACTACACACGATGAGCTTTTTCGGGCAGGGCTTGATATATCTGATATTACAAACGAGGCAAAAGAGGTGCAAAACTATCGTCAAGCACTTTTGAAAGGGTATGAACTTGTAAAAGATAACCACCTACTTCTTAAAAAGTATATTATAGAGATACAAAAAGAGTTGGAGCAAAATGATGCAGGAGTAAGACGGCAAAGCGGCACCGTTTTAAAAAATGCTGTAACAGGTGAAGTGGTGTTTACTCCTCCACAGGATTATGAAACCATTCAAGAACTTTTAGATAATCTAGAGCATTACATCAATGAAGAAAATGAGATAGATCCACTTATAAATATGGCTATAATTCATTATCAGTTTGAATCTATTCACCCTTTTTATGATGGAAATGGTCGTACTGGTAGGATTATAAATATTTTGTATCTTGTATTAAAAGATTTGCTTGAATTGCCTATTTTGTATTTGAGTCGTTATATTACAAAAAATAAAGCAGATTATTATAGACTACTTCAAGAAATAAGAACGAAAGAAAATTGGGAAGAGTGGATACTTTATATGCTAGATGGCATAGAAGAAACCTCTTATGAAACGATAGAGCTCATCGAAAATATTAATTCGCTAATGCAACAAATACAAATAATTGTAAAAGAGCAGTTACCAAAATTGTATTCAAAAGATCTCATCGAAATACTTTTTATGCATCCCTATACGAAAATAGAATTTTTGGTCAATGGATTGAAAATCAGTAGGCAAACAGCTTCAAAGCATTTAAAAGAATTAGAAAAAATTGGTGTATTGGAAAATATACAGATTAAAAATAGTAAGTTTTTTGTCAACACACAACTATTTGCTCTGTTAAAAAAAGGCTTATAATTATACATATAATAAAACCTATGTTAAAAAAAGTCAATAAATTTAACATACATTCAAACTTATGTTAAAAAAAGAATAAAATTTACACATAACAAAAGGCAGAAATTGGAAAACAAAATAAACCGTATAACAGACATCCTCCGCCGAGATGATGGCATCTCTGGTGCTATGATGTACACAGAACAGATATCGTGGATACTTTTTTTAAAATTTTTAAATGATTTGGAAGACTCTAAGGCTGATGAAGCACTTTTAAATGGGCAGAATTATACTTATATACTTGATGACAAGTTTAAGTGGAGCTCTTGGGCTTGTCCTAAAAAAGAGGGGAAGATTGACCTTATAAATGCTAAAAGCGGAGAAGACCTTTTAGAATTTGTAAACAAGGAACTGTTTCCTTATCTCAAAGGGTTTAAATCAATCACCCAAGACCCAAAATCTATAAAATACAAAATCGGTGCTATTTTTGAGTTTTTGGATAACCGCATCGCAAACGGGCATACACTTCGTGAGGTTTTAGACATTATAGACGGGATGGACTTCCATAATCAGGCTGATTTGTTTCAACTCTCACTCATTTATGAAAAACTGCTTAAAGATATGGGGAGTGATGGCGGGAACAGCGGGGAGTTTTATACTCCTCGTCCGCTTATTAAAGTGATAGCAGATGTTGTAAACCCACAAGTAGGAGAAACTGTTTATGACCCGGCAGTCGGCTCTTGCGGGTTTCTCATAGAAGCTTATAATCATATGAGATATACCAATGTTGCAAAAAACGAACAAAGAGAACTCTCAACCGAACAGCTAAAGTTTTTAAATGAAGATACTTTTTTTGGAAATGAAAAAACACCGCTCTCTTATGTGATGGGCGTGATGAATATGATTTTACACGGTATAGAGTCTCCAAACATTGCAAAAACAAACACGCTTACCAAAGACATAAGAGGGTTGGAAGAAAAAGAGAGATTTGACTGCATTTTGGCAAATCCTCCTTTTGGCGGAAAAGAGAACGACTCCATTCAGCAAAATTTTCCCATAAAGTCCAATGCTACCGAGTTGCTGTTTTTGCAACATATGATGAACTACTTAAAGCTTGGCGGAAAGTGTGGCGTTGTTATTCCTGAAGGTGTGTTGTTCCAAACAAACAAGGCATTTGTTGCCGTTAAAAAAGAGCTTTTGGAACGATTTAATGTACATACGGTGCTTAGTCTTCCGGCAGGAATATTTTTACCCTACAGCGGTGTGAAAACAAATGTACTCTTTTTCGATAGAAACGGAAGCACATCAGATATATTTTACTACGAAGTAAACCCGCCGTATAAACTCACAAAAAACAAACCTATTCAGTATGAACACTTCAAAGAGTTTTTGTCATGTTGGAAAGAGAGAAAGCTAACTGACAACTCTTGGATAGTACATGTAAACGATATAAAAGAGTATGATATAAGTGCTAAAAATCCTAATAATGTGGAAACCATAGAGCATAAATCACCGATAGAGTTGGTTAAAAATATAAAAACTAATAATGAAGAAATAAATGCTTTGATGAATGAAATAGAAGCTATTTTAGTGGGAAAAGATATTGAGTAAGTTCAGTACCCTCGGCTATATCTCTAAGTATATAGGCTTACGAGGGAATTTCGATTACAATTATACAGAAAACGAGGTTAATAGTTAATGAAACAATATGACTTTGAGAATTTGAAAAAAGAGTTCAAGGATTTGTTGTGTTTATAGCTGTTTGCCCCCTTGAGAAACAAGGGGTAGTCCCGAAGAAAATTAGAAGACAAGTATATAACAATAAGTGTGACTTGTCAAGGGTGAAAAGATGAGTGAGTTATATGAGCTTCCTGAGGGGTGGGAGTGGAAAGCCTTAGATGAATTTACAACTATCAAAAGTGGAAAAAGAGTTCCAAAAGGTTATAAACTTTCTGACGAGTTGACACCATATCCTTACATTAGAGTTACAGATTTTAACAATCATGGTAGTGTTGATACAAGTGATATTAGATATATATCAGAAGAAATATATCAAAAAATTAAAAACTATATTATTACAGATAAGGATATTTATATAAGTATCGCTGGTACTATTGGAAAAACAGGGATTATTCCAAGTGAACTGAATGGTGCAAACTTAACAGAAAATGCTGTGAAAATTGTATTTGATAATGAATTATATGACAAGAGATTTTTATTAAATTTTACAAATTCAATAGTATTCATGGAACAAGTTGGTCTAGCTACTAAAGTTGTTGCAATGCCTAAATTAGCAATTACAAGATTAAAAAAAGTATTGATTCCTCTCCCACCACTCCAAGAACAAAAAAGAATAGTTGCAAAACTAGATACTCTTTTTCAAAAGATAGATAAAGCAATAGCACTGCATCAAAAAAATATGGATGAAGCTGATGCTTTTATGGGAAGTGTTTTGAATGATGTTTTTGGGGAGTTGGACAAAAAATACAAGAAGAAAGAGTTGAAAGATATTGTATCTAAATTAGGTGATGGCTTACATGGAACGCCAAAATATGATGAAGCAGGTGAATATTATTTTATCAATGGAGCAAATGTTAAAAATAATAAAATAGTAGTCAATCAAAATACTAAAAAAGTTAATGAGAATGAATATAAAAGATATAAAAAAGAGTTAAATAATAGAACAATTTTTATTTCTATAAATGGTACTCTTGGAAATATAGGGCTTTATAATAATGAAAAATGTATACTTGGAAAAAGTGCCTGCTATTTTAACTTATTAGACAATATTAATAAAATATATATTACCTATGTTTTACAGAATAAAGATTTTCAAAATTATATTAGAGAAAATGCAACAGGTGCTACGATTAAAAATGTATCGTTAAAAACGATGAGGGAATATAAAGTAATTCTTCCCCCTCTAAACATCCAACAAAAAACAGTAGCCTACCTAGACAAAATCTCACAAAAAATAGAAAAAATAAAAGCAGTTCAAAAAGAAAAAATGCAAAGTTTAAAAGCGCTGAAAGCTTCCATTTTAGACCAGGCATTTAGAGGGAAATTGTAAACTTACAATTACGCTGTTTTGTGATTAAATTTTGGACTGTACGGTTACTTTTTTCGCTTCAAACATCTCTATAGCTTTTTGTATCATAGGCTCTTTTGTTATATCGGTGCCGTTTGTTTCATCCTGTATGGAAGGCTCGTCACAGTTTGTGACACAGCTTGCAGCACCGCCTGCTTCAATGTCACCTACAGTGGAACCACTTTGCAGTTCAGGCTGTGGTACCTGCTTGGATAGTGTCTCTTCTTGTTGTGGCGCTTCTTTTTTTTCCTGCGTGCAGGCAACTCCCTTTATTTTTGTTTCAAAACTGAATGTTTCGCGTACAAGTTGTTTAATGACCGCATAACCGTGCTTGAGTACTTTTTTACACTCTTCGTCTGCACAGCTTTCCCATGTCAGTGTGTTGTCCTGGTAGGAGACAAAGTGAATGTTTTTTGTAAAACACTCACCAAGTTCATAGTTTCTGTCTGTGATTTTTTCTATGAGCGTTTGAAAAGTGAGAAGGTGCTCATTTGGCGGTATTTCCTGGGCATTTTCTAAAGAGGTTTCTTTTGCGATCTTGCCGTTCATCTCAGGTGTAGTTTCGTGCATTTTTATTTTTACAGGAGAGGAGGTTTGCACTTCCTTTTTCTCTTCCTTTGATACAATAATTTCAGGAC